>NZ_JBITMC010000017.1:0-99687 GCF_044465805.1 Micromonospora sp. NPDC049497
AAAGGCTCCCGCGGCGGCCGACCACCCGCTTTCAGTCCTGACACCTACCGCCAGCGCCACGCCGTGGAGTGCGGCATCAACCAACTCAAGCAACAGCGCGCCATGGCCACCCGCTACGACAAACTCGCCGTGCGCTACGAAGCCACCCTCACCATCGCCGCCATCAACCAGTACCTCTGGGCCTTACGAAACACGGGCTAGCAAGGGCGTCGGGGGTGACGATGCCCGGGTCGTGGTCAAGGCAGCAAGGAGGCAGCGAACGCTACGGCCATGGCCGTGAAGCCCCGTCATCGAACCGCTGGTACCCGGCGAGATTCAGCCTTGCTTGGCACCCGACCTCACCGGTCGGCAGCCTGTGTCCGGCTCCCCCCGACGGGGGTCGTCCCTTTCCCGGACCTTTGCTGCGTCGCAGGTCACAGCCTCGCCTCATCCGCTTTCCGGGCGGCATGATCGGCGGGGTGTGCGTATACGGTTCAGCGTCGTTGGCGCCTGCCCCTGGCCCCTCGCCCGCTGCACGAGGTTGACCGGCACGCCGTCGGTGGCCAGCGAGGTGGGTAGGCGTGCCGGAGATCGTGAAACCGAATCCCGCCGACAGCCTTGGCGACCACGCAGGCGACCATCTGCCGTTCGTGGTGAACTCCGCCGTCCACTCGACGCCGTACGGGTCAGGCCAGACGGCACGGTAGCGATGCGGTCCCGGCGTTGAGCACCTGGCCGAGTGATCCGGCCCGGACCGGCGAGGGTACCCAGACCTGGCGGCGAAAGTGCGACCGCCGTTGTATGCGCCTTGGCCGCGATGCTCGTAGCTCTCGGGCACATCGACGAATCCGCTCTGTCCACCGTGCGACGGCTCCAACGCCGCTACTCCGGGCTCACGTACTCCAGCCCGTTTCGAGGTGGCGAGATCCTCTTCGAGCCCGTACTTGAAGCAGACCCCGACACGGCGCAAGTTGTGTTCGAGTACGCCATCATGGATACCTTGCCGGACGGCTGCCGCAGCGGTTTCGTACTTCCTGACCTGACGGTTTGGTTCGGCCTTTTCGACGTCGACGTGCCGACGTCTCCCTCGCTCGACCACTTCCTTGAGTGGGACGCCGCTCCACGACGCCTGAGCTGGCAGTCGGGCGGACTCGACGGCCGTTCAGGGTGCGGTCAGCAGCAGATGACTGCTGGCAGGCACGCGATCACCCGCACACGGTATTCGTGGTCATCAAGGTCGGCCGGCTCCTCGCGTCAGAGCAACCCGTGGTGGCTACCGCACCACGGCCTTCGCCACGGTGGTCGTCGGCTGGAAGCAGACCAGCGCCCGCCCGTCGGCCTCGGTCACCACCCACGGATGCCCGACGTACGTGTGCTGCCGGTACCCGTGTCCGGGTTGCAGTACCGCGTACCGCTGGCGCTGGCCGTCGTAGTTCAACCAGTACACGGTCACCGGAGCGGACCGGGCGTTGACGAAGTCGATGAACGTCTCCGGTCCGCCGCCGGTGGACCGCAGCGCGGGCTCCCGCGAAGCGGGCAGGGGCGCCAGCTCGCCGGGGGGCGGGGGCGGCTTCGGTGACGCGGAGGGCGCGGACGGCGTGCTCGTCGTGCGCCCGGTGGGGGTGGCCGTCCGCGTAGGTGCCGCGGGCTTCTTCGACGCTCGGGTGGACAGCGAGACGGGGGCCGGTGAGAAGGACCGGATCGGTTCGGGCGTCAGCTCGGGAGCGATTTCCTCGGCGACCGGTGCGGCGGTGTCCGCCGAGGGCGCGGCCACCGGTGCGGACGACTGCAAGAAGGGCAGCGCCAGGACGAGGACGGCGAGCGCGATGATGGCGACGGCGGCAAGCCCCATCGCGTACGCCGGCCGGCGCCCGACGGTCGACGGACCCGGCCGCCGCGGCGGGGCTGTCGCGGCGGCGTCGTTCACGCGGTGCCTAGCCTCCGATGCGGACGGCTCCGGTCGTGGCGGGTGGATGTCGCGCGGCTGCGGCACCCAACCGCCGACGCGCAGGCCCGGAGTGTCGGCCTGGCTGTCGTCGAAGTCCGGTGAGTCGGTCATGGCCCCGATCCGACACAGGCGGTGCCGCTCGAACGACGGCACGGGGCCCTGATTATCTGCGCGGAATGGTGCCGCCGGTCAATGGTTGCGCTCGTCGAACCATTCTCCACGCGGGTTGTTCGGACCGGCCCGTCTGGCCGCGGGGGCCGTCCGGTCAGGGATCGGATCCGCGCCGCGAGTCGGCGTAACGACGAAGGCGCCGCCGTCGCTACCGACGGGTACGCGGGCAGCCGGCCATAGCAGATCATCGTCCTTTTCGGCCGTTGTCCACAGAGGGCTCCGTTGTCCACAGGCGGCTCCGCCTGGGCGGCGAGCGGCACCGACGGCGAGAAGTGTTGCGTCTCAGCAACCCGAGTCGACCGCTGGAGGCCGCGATGCCACCCCGTACCTCCGTTCCGCCGCCCCGCCGCCTGCCGCTGATCGTCACCTCGGACGGTGACCTCCTCGACGACCTGCTGCGGCTCGCCGCTGCTGGCGGCGTCACGGCCGAGGTCGCCACCGACCCGGCCGCCGCTCGGTCCCGCTGGCAGTCGGCACCGCTGGTCCTGGTCGGCAGCGACCAGGCCCGATCCTGCCTACGCGCCCGGCTGCCGCACCGGCACCGGCTGGTGCTGGTCGGTCGCTCCGGGGACCTGGACCCGGGCTGGGAGATTGCCGAGCTGGTCGGCGCCGAGCACGTCGCCGTGCTGCCCGCTGCCGAACCGTGGCTCGTCGACCGGTTCGCGGAGTGCGGGGCGGACGCCCCGGGTGCCGGTGCCCGGCTCGTCGCCGTCCTCGGCGGGCGAGGTGGAGCGGGCGCGAGCGTTCTCGCGGGTGGCCTCGCCGTCACGGCCGCCCGGGCGCGGCTGCGGACGCTCCTCGTCGACGCCGACCCGCTCGGTGGTGGCCTTGACCTGGTGCTCGGCTGGGAGCAACTGGACGGGCTGCGCTGGCCCGCGCTGACCGACGCCGAGGGACGCGTCGACGCGCCGGCCCTGGTCCGCGCGCTGCCCCGACGCGGTGATCTCGTGATGCTCTCCTGGGACCGGGGCGATCCGCTGCCACTGCCCGCCGAGGCGATGGCGGCCACCCTCGACGCGGCCCGGCGGGGGCGTGACTTCGTGGTCGTCGACCTTCCCCGTCGGCTCGACGACGCGGCGGTGACCGCGCTGCAGACCGTGGACCGGGCGCTCGTGGTCGTACCGGCCGAGCTGCGGGCGACCGCCGCGGCTGCGCGGGTGGTGGCCGCCGCCGCCCCGCACTGCGCGGACCTGTCGGTGGTCGTCCGCGGGCCGGCTCCGGGTCGACTCAAGGCCGCCGAGGTGGCCCGGGCGCTGGGCCTGCCGCTCGCCGGGACACTGCGACCCGAACCCGCGCTCTGTCGGGGACTGGAACGCGGCGAGGCGCCGGCCGCCGACGGGCGAGGGCCGCTGGCCGCGCTCTGCCAGCGGATCGTCGCGGAACTGGGCGGGGCCACCGCGGCGGGTGCTGCGTGACCGGCCCGACCGGCGGCGACTCCCTGGCCGCGCGGGTCCGCCAGCGGATCGCCGCCGCTCCCGGGCCGGTCACGCCGGCCGCGATCGTCTCCGCCGTACGCGCCGAGCCGACCGCCGCCGTCCTCGGCGACACCACCGTCCTCCGGATGGCCGACGAGGTGCACGACGAGCTCGTCGGCGCGGGCCCGCTCGCACCTCTGCTGGCCGACCCGGAGGTGACCGACGTGCTGGTCAACGGGGTCCGCGTCTGGGTCGACCGGGGGCAGGGCCTGCACCAGGTCGCGGTGCCGGTCGGCTCTGCCGAAGACGTACGCCGGCTCGCGCAACGTCTCGCCGGCGCCGCCGGCCGTCGGCTCGACGACGGCTCCCCGTACGCCGACGCCCGGCTCGCCGACGGCACCCGGCTGCACGCCGTGCTGCCCCCGGTGGCGACCGATGGGCCGTACCTGTCCCTGCGGACGTTCCGGCAGCGGCCGTACACCCTCGAGGAGCTGGTGCAGCAGGGCACCGTGCCCCGGCCCGTGGCGCCGGTGCTGAGCGCCGTGGTCGCCGCCCGGCTCGCGTACCTGGTGGTCGGCGGCACCGGCTCGGGCAAGACGACCCTGCTCAACACGCTGCTGGGCCTCGTGCCGTCGACGGAACGGATCGTGCTCGTCGAGGACGCCGCCGAACTGCAGCCGCAGCACCCGCACGTGGTGGGCCTCCAGGCGCGCACGGCCAACGTGGAGGGTTCCGGCGCGGTCGGTCTGACCGACCTGGTCCGGCAGGCGCTGCGGATGCGGCCCGACCGGCTCGTGGTCGGGGAGTGCCGGGGCGGGGAGGTGGTCGACCTCCTCGCCGCCCTGAACACCGGCCACGACGGCGGTGCGGGGACATTGCACGCCAACACGCCGTCGGACGTACCGGCCCGGCTGGAGGCGCTCGGGCTCCTCGGCGGGTTGCCCCGCGCGGCGTTGCACGCGCAGGTGGCCGCGGCGCTCCAGGTGGTGCTCCAGGTCCGGCGTGGTCCCCGAGGCCGGGTGCTGGAGTCGGTCTGCCTGCTCCTCCCGGAGGGCCCGGACCGCCTGGTCACCGTCGTTCCCGCCTGGGTACGCGGCACGGGCCCCAGCCTCGCCGCCCGCGCGCTCGGGGCCCTGCTGCGGGAGAGGGACGTACCGGCACCCCCGATCCTGTGCACACCGTGGCCCGGATCGGCGGGTCCCGCGTGATGGGCTCGGCCGCTCTTCTGCTGCTGGTGGCCGTGACTGCCCTGGTCTTCTGGCCGCTCCTGCTCCTGCTCCTGCTCCTGCTCCGGCTCCGGCTCCGGCTCCGGCTCCGGCTCCGCAGTGCCTCCCTGCCGTTGGGAGGCGTCCAGACCTCCGATGACCCGCTCGTCCAGTGGATCGCCGAGCTGCGCCGCACCCCGGCTGCCGAGCTGCGTGGGGACCCGGCCGCCGAGCTGCGCCGCACCCCGCCCGCCGAGCCGCGTCGGACCCCGGCCGCTGGGACCGCTCCGGCCCCGTCGTCGGGTGGGGCCGGCGAGGCGCCATCCCCGGACGCCGCAATCTCGCCGTCCGGGCCGGTGGACGGGCGCCGTACTGCCGGCGCCGGCGACCCGGTGTCGTCCCTGGCGCCGACTCCCCCTGCGGATGGCCCGCCCGGCTCCGACGCGCGGTGCGATTCCGTCGCCGGTCCAGTCGCTGCCACCGTCGCGGGTCGGAGCCACCGTCCCGGGCGCGACCTCGACACCGGAGTGCGCTGGCCCTGGCCGGCCGGCCGCCCCGGCCCCTGCCGGCCTCCCGGCCCGACCGGCCCGCCACGCCGGCATGACGGCCAGCGACCGCCCGGCCCGTCGGCTCCCGCCGGTCCGGCCCGTCCGCCCGAACGACGTCATGACCGGGCGGGACACGCGCCGCAGGCGTCCGCGTCGGGTGATCCGACGCGGCCCACCCCGGTTCGGGAAGCGCCCGCAGTCGCATCCGGCCGTCGGTCCCGACTGCGGTTCGGAAGCACATGGCTCACGGAGTCGCCCCGGCGGACCCTGTTGCTCGTCGCGCTGGGCGGACTGTCCGGCGGGGCGGTCCTGGGTGGTCCGGTGGCGGCGGTGGCGGTGGCCACGTACGCCGTGCTGGGTGTTCGGGCGGTTCTCCGCAGCCGGGCCGGTCAGCAGGCCGGCCGCCTTCGGCGACAGCAACTCGACCGGCTCTGTGGTGTGGCCGCCGACCTGCGGGCCGGCCTGCCGGTGCCGGCGACAAGCACGCCACCAGCCTTCGCGGAAGCCGACCGGATCGCGAGGCTGACGCGGGCCGCCGTCCAGCTCGCCGACCGTACGGGCGCGCCGCTGGCGGAGCTGGTGGAACGGATAGAGGCCGACGCGCGGTCGACGGACCGGGGGTTGGAAGCGGCGGCGGCCCAGGCGGCCGGTGCGCGGGCCACCGCGTGGCTGCTCGCTGCCCTGCCCCTCGGTGGCGTGGGCCTGGGGTACGGGATCGGGGTGGACCCCGTGGCGGTCCTCCTGCACACCCCGCTCGGCGGGGCGTCGGCGATCGTCGCGGTCGTCCTCCAGACCGCCGGGCTGTTCTGGACCGAGCGGCTGACCGGTGCGGGGCGGGGTGATCGCTGATGTCCGGGACGGTGGTCGTGTCCCTCGGCCTGGTCGGGGCGGGTCTGGTGGCGGCGGTCACCGGTCTGCGTCGACGCCCGGTCAGACGACTGCGCCGACTCACCGCCGCCCCGGGGGGCCCGGGACGGCTCCCGGCCGGCGCCCGTCCCTCATCCAGCGGGCCGTCGGAGGAGTTCGGTTCCGCCACCGACGCGCCGGCCGGTACCACGTCCGCCCGCCGTCTCGACGCCGTCCGGCTCGCCGCACTGCTCGGTGGCCTGGCCGTCGCCGTGCTCGGTGGGGGCTGGTCCGGGCCGGTTGCCGCGCTCCCGACGGCGATCATGCTCGACCGGGCCCTGCGGAGGATCGAGTCACCGGCAGCCCGCACCCGACGGCTGCGCGAGGCCGGAGACCTGCCCCTCGCCGCCGACCTGCTCGCCGCTGCGCTCCGGGCGGGTGCGCCCGTCGACCGTTCCGTGCAGGCGGTCGCCGGGGCCCTCGACGGGCCGCTCGCCGAGCGGCTGGGCCGGGTCGGCCGCCTGCTGCTGCTCGGGGCGGGCCCGGAGGAGGCATGGGCCGCGCTCGACCCCGTACCCGGCGCGGAGCGGCTCACCGCGGCCGTCCGACGATCCGCGAACAGCGGGGCGGCACTCGCCGGTGCGCTGGTGCGGGTTGCCGACGACCTGCGTGCCGACCGGTCGACCGCCGCCGAGGCGGCGGCCCGCCGCGCGGGTGTGCTCATCGTGCTGCCGCTGGGGCTCTGCTTCCTGCCGGCCTTCATTCTCGCCGGCCTGGTGCCGGTGATCGTCGCCGTCCTCGGCGACGTGCTCTGACCGATCGAGAAAGGACACGTACGTGCGCAGACTCATCGCCCGCCTGCGCGGGGACGCCGGGATGAACACGGCCGAGTACGCCGTCGGCACCCTCGCCGCCGTCGCCTTCGCCGGCATCCTGCTCAAGGTGCTGACCTCCGGCAACGTCCAGTCCGCGTTGACCGCCGTCATCGACCGGGCACTGAAGTGACCGGGCGCCGGTGGGCCGGCCGGGACCGGGGATCCTTCAGCGCCGAGTTGGCGGCCGGCCTGCCGGCGCTGCTCCTGCTCCTGTTCGTCGGCCTGACCGCCGTCAACGCGGTCGGTACGAAGGGAAGCTGCCTGCATGCGGCCCGGGAGGCGGCGCTGGCCGCCGCACGGGGCGAGGACGGAGCGACCGCTGCCGGCCACTCCTCCCCGTCCGGGGCCGAGGTGTCGGTCCGCACCGACGGGGGGCTCGTCCACGCGACGGTCCGGGCGCCGGTCAGTGCGCTCGGGACCCGCCTGCCTCGGATGACCGTCACGGCGACGGCGGTGGCAGCCCTCGAACCCGGGTCCACGGTCCCATGACCACCCCCCACCCCAACCCCCACCCGACAACCGAACCGCCCGGCGCCGTAGCGCCCTTGATCGTCTGCACCGCAGCAGTCCGACACGCCGCCGTGCGGACCGGAAAAGCGCAGACGATCAAGAAGAGAGTCGGGATGCCGCCGGCCGACCGGGGTGGGGCGACCGTCCTCGTGCTCGCATTCGGACTGGTGCTGGTCCTGTTCGGCGGGTTCGGCGGGGCCGTGGCCGCCGCCCGGCTCGCCCGGCAGCAGGCGGCGGTGGCGGCCGATCTCGGGGCGTTGGCCGGTGCCGGTCGAGCGCTCGAGGGCCCGGCGGTGGCCTGCGGTACGGCAGGTGAAGTGGTCTCGGCCAACGGTGCGCGACTCGTCTCGTGTCGACTCGACGGCCTGGACCTGGTGCTGACCGTCGACGTGACGGTGGCCCCGCTGCCCGGGCTGAGCCGGGCAGCGGAAGCCAGCGCCCGTGCCGGCCCGATCCGCGCCTGACCAGCCCACGCCGGCGGCGCGGCGCGCCACCAGAGCTGCGGCGCGCCACCAGAGCTGCGGCGCGCCACCAGAGCTGCGGCGCGCCACGAGAGCCGGCGGCGCGCCACCGGACCCAGCAACGGCACCGCAACCGGTGCCAGAGCCGGCGAGGCGCCACCGGAACTGGACGGCGCACCACCGGCAGGGGACGAGCGGAGGGCTCAGCGGCCCTGGAGCGCGTCCAGGGCGACGGCCATCGCGATGACCAGCCGGCGGTCGACCTGCGGGTTGTGGATCTGGACGACGTACCGGTCGCGCAGGCCCCACTGCTTGATGACGGAGAAGACGGGCTGGCCGCCGGCGGTGAAATCGAAGTGGTACGGCAGCCAGGACAGCGAATCCACGAACCGGCGCAGCAGCGCCACCGGCATGCTCCGCTCCTGGCCGGTGACCTGCGGCAGACCGGCCTGCTCCACGTGCCACGTCGAGCGGAGCAGGGACTGTGCGAAGTCCTTGCGGAACAGGCCGATCGGGTTGCCGGCGTGGTCGGTGACGTCGTACGTGGCACCGATGTCGAGACGCTGGCGCGCCTTGAAGCCGAGCAGGGGCTGCTGCTTCGACTCGTCGGTGTAGATCGTCACCTGCTCCTTGAAGGCGAGGCGCTTCTGCTGGGCGAAGGCCAGCATCTCGCCCTCGGATCCGTCCGGCGCGACGGCGTGGACCTGGTACTGGTTGACCATCAGCCGCAGCCGCTGGCGGATGTGGAACTGCTGCTGGGCCTGCAATTGTTCGAGCTGCATGAAATCTCCTTCTGAGGGTGGGGCGGAGTCTCGCACAGCCCGTCCCACCCCGCACCGCCGTGCACACGACGGCGACCGCTCATCGGCCGCCGTCGACGGTCGCCCGCAGGGACCACGCGTTCAGCACCTGGTGGATGCTGCGAAGCCGTTCGTTGATCTGTTCCAGCCGTTCCGCCTGGGCGAGCGCCGCCAGCGCGGCGCCGAGGGCGATCTGCTGGTCGGGCGTGAGGTTGTCCTGGTCGATCGTGTAGAGCAGATCGACGGTCTCGGCGATGGTGTCGGTCACCACTCCTCCTCGGCAGGCAGAAGTCTGTCTATGGAAGCGCTCCCATAATGCCCCGGGAGGGGGAGTTCCATGCCAGGAAACTTCAGCCGGGCAGGTTCGCCAGGACCACGTCGAGGACGCGGACCGCGTCCGCCTTGGACAGCGGGTTGTTGCCGTTGCCGCACTTGGGGGACTGCACGCACGACGGGCAGCCGGACTCGCACCCGCACTCGACTATCGCGTCCCGGGTGGCGCGCAGCCACGCCGCCGCCGTCCCGTACGCCCGCTCGGCGAAACCCGCCCCACCCGGGTGCCCGTCGTAGACGAACACCGTCGGCGCCTCCGTGTCGGGGTGCACGGCGGTGGAGAGTCCGCCGATGTCCCACCGGTCGCAGGTGGCCATCAGCGGCAGCAGCCCGATCGCGGCGTGCTCCGCGGCGTGCAGCGCCCCCGGCACGTCGGACGGGTCCACGCCGGCCGCCGTGAGCGACTCGGACGACAGGGTGAACCAGACCGCCACGGTGCGCAGTTCCCGGGCGGGCAGGTCCAGCGGGCGTGTGTCGAGCACCTCGCCGGAGGCGATCCGCCGCCGCTGGTACGACACCACCTGGCTGGTCACGTCCACCTCCCCGAGGAAGAGCCCGACCGGCCCCGCGTCGACGTACGAGCGCACCGACACCACCGACAGCGAGGTGACGTCCCGGGCGTGGGTGGACCAGTCCGGCTCCTCGGGGTGCACCAGCGCGCACCCGTCGGCCAGGTCGAGCGAGTCGACCACGTACGACACGCCCTGGTGCAGGTAGACCGCGCCGGTGTGGAGCAGGAAGTGTGACGAGCCGCCGTCGACGGTGCCGAGCAGCCGGCCGGTCGCCGTCTCGACCACGCAGACCGGCGCGCCGTCGGAGCCGCGCAGGTCCACCTCGGGGCGTTCCCGGTGCCGCCAGTACCAGCCGGTCGGGCGCTGCCGCAGCGCTCCCGCCTCCACCAGCGCGTCCACCGCCTCCTTCGCGCCGTCGCCGAACAGGGTCAGGTCGGCCGGTGTGAGCGGGGCCTCGGCGGCGGCGCAGGCGAGCTGCGGCCCGAGCACGTACGGGTTGGCCGGGTCGAGGACGGTCGCCTCGACCGGTCGCCCGAACACGGCCTCCGGGTGGTGCACCAGGTAGGTGTCGAGCGGGTCGTCGCGGGCCACCAGCACCGCGAGGGCCTCCTGCCCGGAGCGCCCGGCCCGTCCGGCCTGCTGCCACAGCGACGCCCGGGTGCCCGGGTACCCGCAGATCAGCACCGCGTCCAGGCCGATCAGGTCGACGCCCAGCTCCAGGGCGTTGGTCGAGGCCAGCCCGAGCAGGTCGCCGTGCAGCAGCGCGCGTTCCAGTTCGCGCCGCTCCTCGCGCAGGTAGCCGGCCCGGTAGGCGGCGACCCGGGCACCGAGCCCGGGCACCGCCTCGTCGAGGGCCCGCCGCGCGTTCGAGGCCACCACCTCGGCGCCGCGCCGGGAGCGGACGAAGGCGAGCGTGCGTACCCCCTCGGCGACCGTGTCGGCGAGCAGGTCGGCGGTCTCCCGCAGCGCCGACCTGCGGACCTGGACGAGGTCCGCCGCCTCGGCCGCCGAGGAGGAGTGGGGCAGCAGCGGAGGCTCCCACAGGGCGAAGGTCACCCCGCCGCGCGGCGAGGTGTCCTCGGTGACGGCGGCGACGGGCAGGCCGGTGAGCCGCCCGGCCGCCGCGGCCGGGTCGCCCGACGTCGCTGAGGCCAGCACGAACACGGGTGTGTTGCGCGAGCCCGCGAGCGCGGGGAAGGAGGGCCGGCCCGAGTGTCCGCTCAATCTACGCAGGCGGCGCAGGACGTGCGCGACGTGCGAGCCGAACACGCCCCGGTAGGTGTGGCACTCGTCGATCACCACGTACGCGAGGCGCCGCAGGAACCCGGACCACTGGGCGTGCCCGGGCAGGATGCCGTGGTGCAGCATGTCGGGGTTCGTCAGCACGAAGCGTGCGTGCCGGCGGATCCACTCCCGTTCGGCGCGCGGGGTGTCCCCGTCGTAGCAGGCGGGGCGTACGCCCTCCAGGTCCAGCGCGGCGACGGCGCGCAACTGGTCGGCGGCGAGCGCCTTGGTCGGCGCCAGGTACAGCACGGTGGCGCGGGGGTCGGCGAGCAGGGTGGAAAGCGCGGGCAGTTGGTAGGCCAGGGACTTGCCGGAGGCGGTGCCGGTGGCCACCACGACGTGCCGGCCGTCGTACGCCAGGTTCGCCGCCTCGGCCTGGTGCCGCCACGGCGCGACCACCCCGCGGCCGGCGAAGGCCGCGCGCAGCTCCTCGGGGGCCCACTCCGGCCAGGGAGCCGTCGTCCCCGCGCGGGCGGGCACGCGCTCGACGTGGGTGACCGGGTCGGCCTCGCCGCGGGCGCGCAGCCGCCACAGCAGATCCGCCGGGGTGCGCCCGGAGCCAGGACCTGCGGATACGGTGGCTGGAGACGACACGTCCTGCACTCTCGCACTGGTGTTCGGAAATGAAAAGCCGGGGGTCTGGGTAAGGGGAGCCTCGTCCGGTGACCCGGCAGGTCGTTCCGGCGGTAGTGGTTAGATGCCCAGGAGAGTTTACGGCTCTCGCGAAGGAGGATCGATGGAGCTGTCGCTGGCGACCCGCACCGTGGGTGAGCACACGGTGCTCGAGGTCGGCGGTGAGGTGGACGTGTACACGGCCCCTCGCCTGCGGGAACGGCTCCTCGAACTGATCGACGGTGGTGCCCGTCACGTCGTGGTGGACCTGGGTCGGGTGGACTTCCTGGACTCCACCGGTCTCGGCGTGCTGGTCGGCGCGCTCAAGCGGCTGCGTACCGCCGGTGGGTCGTTCGCGCTGGTCTGCGACAAGGAGCCGCTGCTCAAGATCTTCCGGATCACCGCGCTCGACCAGGTCTTCCCGCTGCACCCGACGGTCGACGCGGCGGTCGGCGCCGGTCCGGCCGGCGCCGACGCGTGATGGCCACGGTCCGCCTGTCCTTCTCGCCGGCTCCGGTGCACGTGCGCACCGCCCGCCTGGTCGGTGTGGCGGTCGCCCGGCGGGCCGGGGTCCGCGAGGACCTGCTCGACGAGGTGCGGCTGGCGATCGGTGAGGCGTGCACACGCGCGGTCGCCCTGCACCGGCAGTACGGAGTGCCCGATCCGGTGCTGGTGGAGATGTCCGACTCGGGGGCGTACGCGGTGCGGGTCGTCGACCGGGCGCCGATCGAGGCGGGTATCGGCCTGGCCGCGCTCGGGCCGGACGACTTGGCCAAGGAGTCGCTCAGCGAGGACGCGCTGACCACCGGTGTGGGCTTCGCGCTGCTCGCCGGTTTCGTGGAGGACCTCCAGGTGCGCCCGGTGGAAGAAGGCGTCGGTACCGAGGTCCGCATGGTGTGGCCGGTCGGCCGCTGATCTGATCTTCCGCACTCCAGGCCGTACCCCCGAACGGGGTGCGGCCTCGTCGTCATGGACGCCCTCCTATATCAGATTTTTCCTCATAACACAGCGACGAAGATCATCCGGACACGGTGCCCCCTCGGTGTGACCTCCAACACTGTGGAGGGCTACAGTACCCGGGTTGTCAGCAAGTGATCCGCCCTGCGGCCAGCGGGAATGGGTGTTCGTCGCTGGATCGCCGGGTCGGGTCGGTGCGTACTTGCGACTCCGCATCCAGGCGCCGGCCGGTGCGTCTCCATCGGCCTGCGCGAGGTTCGGTACAGGAGGACACAGATGTCCGACACCTTGGCCGCCGAGAGCGGCGGGATCTCCCTCACCGGGAACAATGTCACGTACGTCGTCATCGCCGCGGTGATCGCGCTGGTGGCGCTCGCCTTCGCCGCCGCACTGACGAGGACGGTGCTGGCGGCCGACAAGGGCACCGCCAACATGCAGGAGATTTCCGGGGCGGTCCAGGAGGGCGCCTCGGCCTATCTGATCCGGCAGTTCCGGACCCTGGCGATCTTCGTTCTCGTCGCCGTGGTCCTGCTCTTCCTGCTGCCGGTGCACGACACCGACGGCAGCGAGATCGCCGTGAAGATCGGCCGCTCCGCCTTCTTCGTGGTCGGCGCGCTGTTCAGCGCGTTCATCGGCGGCGCCGGCATGTGGCTCGCCACCCGCGCCAACCTGCGGGTGGCCGCCGCCGCCCGGGAGCGCCAGGGCGGCCGGGAGGCGGCCATGAAGATCGCCTTCCGCACCGGTGGCGTAGTCGGCTTCCTCACCGTCGGGCTCGGCCTCTTCGGCGCCGCGCTGGTCGTCATCCTCTTCCGGGGCGACGCGCCGACCGTGCTGGAGGGCTTCGGCTTCGGTGCCGCGCTGCTCGCCATGTTCATGCGGGTCGGCGGCGGCATCTTCACCAAGGCCGCCGACGTCGGCGCCGACCTCGTCGGCAAGGTCGAGCAGGGCATCCCGGAGGACGACCCGCGCAACGCCGCCACCATCGCGGACAACGTGGGCGACAACGTCGGTGACTGCGCCGGCATGGCCGCCGACCTCTTCGAGTCGTACGCCGTGACCCTGGTCGCCGCCCTGATCCTGGGCCGCGCCGCGTTCGGCGAGGAAGGCCTGGTCTTCCCGCTGATCGTCTCCACCATCGGCGTGCTCATCGCGATCGTCGGCGTCTTCATCACCCGGCTGCGCGCGTCCGACCGCAACGCCCTGACCGCCATCAACCGGGCCTTCTACCTCTCCGCGGTGCTGTCCGCGGTGCTGGTGGCCATCGCCGCGTTCGCCTACCTGCCGGCCAGTTTCGCCGAACTGGAGGGCGGTCTCACCGACGTCGGCGAGAACCCGCGGGTGGTCGCCATCGGCGCGGTCGTCATCGGCATCGTGCTGGCCGCCGCGATCATGGCGCTGACCGGGTACTTCACCGAGACCAACCGGCGTCCGGTGCAGGACATCGGCAAGAGCTCGCAGACCGGCGCGGCCACCGTCATCCTGGCCGGCATCAGCGTCGGTCTGGAGTCGGCGGTCTACTCGGCACTGCTCATCGGCGCCGGCGTGTTCGGCGCGTTCCTGCTCGGCGGCAGCTCCATCACCCTGTCCCTGTTCGCGGTGGCGCTGGCCGGCATCGGCCTGCTCACCACCGTCGGCGTGATCGTCGCCATGGACACCTTCGGCCCGATCTCGGACAACGCCCAGGGCATCGCCGAGATGTCCGGCGACATCGACGAGCACGGCGCCCGGACGCTGACCGAACTGGACGCGGTCGGCAACACCACCAAGGCGATCACCAAGGGCATCGCGATCGCCACCGCCGTCCTCGCCGCGACCGCCCTGTTCGGCTCGTACACCGACACGCTGCGCACCGCGTACGCGGACGCCGGGGTGGGCGACGTCGGCGGGGAGATCCTCAACTCGCTGAACGTGGCCAACCCGCGCAACCTGGTCGGCCTCATCATCGGCGCGGCGGTGGTCTTCCTCTTCTCCGGGCTGGCCATCAACGCGGTGTCCCGCTCGGCCGGCGCGGTCGTCATGGAGGTCCGCCGGCAGTTCCGCGAGCTGCCCGGCATCATGGACCGCACCCAGCGCCCCGAGTACGGCAAGGTCGTCGACATCTGCACCCGGGACGCGCAGCGCGAGCTGATCACCCCCGGTCTGCTGGCCATCCTCGCGCCGATCGCCGTCGGCTTCGGCCTCGGGCCCGGCGCCCTGGCGTCGTACCTGGCCGGTGCCATCGGGGCCGGCACGCTGATGGCGGTCTTCCTGGCCAACTCCGGTGGTGCCTGGGACAACGCCAAGAAGCTCGTCGAGGACGGCGCGTACGGCGGCAAGGGCTCCGAGTCGCACGCCGCCACCGTCATCGGCGACACCGTCGGCGACCCGTTCAAGGACACCGCCGGGCCGGCGATCAACCCGCTGCTCAAGGTGATGAACCTGGTCTCGCTGCTGATCGCGCCGGCCGTGGTGGCCTGGAGCGTGGGCGACGACCGGAACACCGGCCTGCGGATCACGGTCGCCCTGGTGGCGACGCTGATCATCGTCGCGGCCGTGGTGTTCAGCAAGCGCAAGGGCGTGGCGATGTCCGACTCCGACGCCGGCACCGGGGCGGGCAGCCCGGACCAGCGGCCGGAGGCGGTCAACGTCTGACCCGGTACGTTTCCCGGTCCCCGGTCGGCCCTCCGCCGGCCGGGGACCGGTGCGTACAACGTGGCAAACCTGAGCGGTGCCGCCGTCGTCCGCACGCCGTACGCTGCAACGCATGCGTACGTGCCGGGCGTCAGCCGCCGGAAAGCTCACGGTGGTCCTCGCCACGGTCGTCGTGGTCCTCGCCGGCTGCGGCGGGGGCCCGAGCCCCCGGGCGTGGGCGGCGTCGGTCTGCTCGGCGCTCACCCCCTGGCGTGCCGAGATCAGCCGGCTGACCAGCAGCACCGACCAGCAGATGACGGCACGGACCACCCCCGCGCAGGCGAAGGAGAACCTGGTGCGGCTCTTCGACGGCGCGGAGCAGGCCAGTGAGACCGCGCGGCGCAAGGTCGAGCAGGCCGGCGTTCCCGAGGCCGAGCACGGCGCGGAGGTGTCCGAGGGCTTCCGCACGTCGCTGGCGAAGATGCGCGACGCGTACGGCCGGGCCCGGGACACCATCGACGACCTCGGCACCGGCCAGCCCACCGCCTTCTACGACGGTGTGCGGGCCGCGGTGGAGACCCTCAACAAGGAGTACGACGCCAGCGCGCTGGACACCACCCGGCTGAACTCCGAGGAGCTGAAGCGGGCCTTCGCCGAGGTGCCCGAGTGTCGCTGAGCGGTCCGGGTGGGCAGCCGGACGCCGACGCGCTCCCGGCGCTGTTCCCCGCACCCGAGGAGGCGGTTCCGTCAGCCCGTACCGCCGGCCGGAAGCGCCGGTCCCGTCCGCCCGCCGGCGACGACCGCCCGCCCGACGGGCCCGTCGTCGACCCGCCCGCCGGAGCCGGTGGGCACCGGGACGGGCCGGACCGCCCGGCAGACGACGACGCCGCCCGGCAGCTCGCCTTCTTCGGCGCGGAAGCCGCGGACCCCTCCCTCGCCGACCTCGCCGGCCTGCTCGCCGGGCCCGCCGAGGTGTCGGTCATGGGCGGCACGGCCCGGCTGTCGGTCCTGCTGGACGCCGCGTGGCGGGTGCACGTGATCGTCGCCGAGCTGGCGCAACGGGGCCTCCCGGCGAGCTGGGAGGCGACCGGCGACGCGCGGCACACGGTGCGCACGTCGTACACCCGGCTGTTGAAACCGCTCGCGGCGGCGTGGCTGCACGGCCCGGCGTTGCGGCCCCCCGCCGGTTTCCACCTCAACGGCCGGCGACTGCGCCTCTGGCTGGCGGCGGCCGGCACGTCCGAGCCGCCGGACGTCCTGCTCCGCCTCGGCCCCACCGGCGAGCAGTGCTGGGGTCCGGTCGGCGCGGCCCTCGCCGCCGTCGGCCTGCCCGGCGCCACCTTCGAGCACGGCCCGGGTGGCCCGGCCTACCGGGTCAGCGGGCGCCGTCAGCTCGCCCGGCTCGCCGAACTCGTGGGCGACCGCCCGAGGGCCGCCCCCGCCCTCGCCTGGCCCACCCGCTCCTGACCCCGCCTCCCCCGCGACGACGACGATGCCATGATCGATGGGCGGGTCCGGCTGTCCGGTAGAGGACAGTGAGGGTGGCGAACGGGTGGATACGCCTCGGCCGAGGGGCCCGCCATCGTCACAGTGTTCCGCGTCCGGCCACAGCTGCGGTGTACGGTGGCGCCGTCCGGCCGGTCCGGTCCGCCGTGCGGTCGGAGGGGACGGACAATCGTCCCGCCGGGGCGGTTTGTCGCCCGCGAAACCGGAAACGTGGACGGCGCGTTACGTTGGACGTCCGGACCGCCGGTGCGCAATCGGGCCACCGCGCGACAGCGGCCACCAGCCGGACCCTGGAAGGCCACGAGCAGGAGTGAGGTCGGAGAGAGACGTGCCGAGCAACGCTGGAACCACCCGTCTGGTCATCGTCGAGTCACCGGCGAAGGCCAAGACGATCTCGGGCTACCTCGGCCCGGGGTACGTCGTGGAGGCCAGCTTCGGCCACGTCCGGGACCTCCCGCGCAACGCCGCCGACGTACCGGCCAAGTACAAGGGCGAGTCCTGGGCCCGCCTCGGGGTGGACGTCGACAACGGCTTCCACGCCCTCTACGTGGTCTCCGCCGACCGCAAACAGCAGATCAGCAAGCTGATGAAGCTGGCCAAGGAGGTCGACGAGATCTTCCTGGCGACGGACGAGGACCGCGAGGGCGAGGCCATCGCCTGGCACCTGGTGGAGACCCTCAAGCCCAAGGTGCCGGTCAAGCGGATGGTCTTCCACGAGATCACCAAGCCGGCGATCCAGGCGGCGGTGGCCAACCCGCGCGAGATCGACCGCGATCTGGTCGACGCCCAGGAGGCCCGCCGCATCCTCGACCGCCTCTACGGCTACGAGGTCTCCCCGGTGCTGTGGAAGAAGGTCATGCCGAAGCTGTCGGCGGGCCGCGTGCAGTCCGTGGCGACCCGGATCGTGGTCGAGCGGGAGCGGCAGCGGATGGCCTTCCGCACCGCCGAGTACTGGGACATCCTCGCCACCCTCGCGGTGGCGAACGCGGGCGAGGGCCCGCGCACCTTCAACGCCACCCTGGTCGCGTTGAACGGCGACCGGATCGCCACCGGCAAGGACTTCGAGCCGACCACGGGTCGCGTGAAGCCCGGCGCCGGGGTCGTCCACCTCGACTCCAGTGGCGCCCGAGGGCTCGCCGCCCGGCTTGAGGGACGGCCGTTCACCGTCACCCGGGTCGAGGAGAAGCCCTACCGCCGCCGCCCGTACGCGCCGTTCATCACGTCCACGCTCCAGCAGGAGGCGGCCCGCAAGCTGCGCCTGTCGTCGCAGCAGACGATGCGTACCGCCCAGCGGCTGTACGAGAACGGCTACATCACCTACATGCGTACCGACTCGGTGAACCTGTCGGAGACCGCCATCGCGGCGGCCCGCCGGCAGATCGTCGAGCTGTACGGCGAGCGCAGCGTGCCGCCGGAGCCGCGCCGCTACACCGGCAAGGTGAAGAACGCCCAGGAGGCGCACGAGGCGATCCGCCCGGCGGGGGACAACTTCCGCACCCCGGGCGAGGTGGCCAAGGAACTCTCCGCCGAGGAGTTCAAGCTCTACGAGCTGATCTGGCGGCGCACCATCGCCTCGCAGATGACCGACGCCGTCGGCTCCAGCGTCTCGGTGCGCATCCGCGCGGTCTCCGCCGCGCAGGAGGAGGCCGACTTCGGCGCCACCGGTAAGACGATCACCGACCCCGGCTTCCTGCGGGCGTACGTCGAGTCCAGCGACGACGAGAACGCCGAGGCCGAGGACGCCGAGCGCCGGCTGCCGAACCTGGTCAAGGACCAGCCGCTCACCGCCGACGAACTCGCGGCCCAGGGCCACCACACCCAGCCGCCGTCGCGCTACACGGAGGCGTCGCTGGTCAAGGCCCTGGAGGAGCTGGGCATCGGCCGGCCCTCGACGTACGCGTCGATCATGCAGACGATCCAGGACCGCGGGTACGTCACCAAGCGCGGCCAGGCGATGATCCCCACGTTCCTGGCGTTCGCGGTGATCGGGCTGATGGAGCGGCACTACCCGCGCCTCATCGACTACGACTTCACCGCCAGCATGGAGAACGAGCTGGACGAGATCGCCGGCGGTGACCACGCCGCCGTCGACTTCCTCACCGCGTTCTACTTCGGCAGCACCAACGGCACCGGCGACCAGGCGATCGCCCACGCCGGCGGGCTCAAGAAGCTGGTGACGGAGAACCTCAGCGAGATCGACGCCCGCAGCGTGAACTCGATCCCGCTCTTCACCGACGACGAGGGTCGAGAGGTCGTCGTCCGGGTCGGCCGCTACGGGCCGTACCTCCAGCGTGAGCTGCCCGACGGCGCGCCGGCCGCACCCCCGGCCGAGGGTGAGGAGGGCGGCGGTCAGGGCGACCGGGCACCCATCCCCGAAGGGCTCGCGCCCGACGAGCTGACGCCGGAGAAGGTGCACGAGCTGTACCTCGGCGGCGGCGGCGAGCGCAAGCTCGGTGACGACCCGGCGACCGGGGAGCCGATCGTGCTCAAGTCCGGCCGCTTCGGCCCGTACGTGTCCAGCGGCGAGCGCAAGTCCTCGCTGCTGCGGTCGCAGTCGCCGGACTCGCTCACCTTCGACGAGGCGTTGAAGCTGCTCAGCCTGCCCCGGCTGATCGGTGTCGCGCCCGACGGTGTCGAGGTGTTCGCCAACAACGGCCGCTACGGCCCGTACGTCAAGCGAGGCGAGGAGTTCCGGTCGCTGGACTCCGAGGACAAGATGTTCACCGTCACCCTCGACGAGGCGCTGGCCCTGCTCGCCGCCCCGAAGGCCCGCCAGCGTCGCGCCGCCGCGCCGCCGCTGCGGGAGATGGGGGCCGACCCGCTCACCGAGAAGCCGCTGGTGATCAAGGACGGCCGGTTCGGCCCGTACGTCACCGACGGCGAGTTCAACGCCTCGCTACGGCGCGGCCAGACTCCGGAGGCGCTGACCCTGGAGGAGGCCTCGGAGATGCTCGCCGAGAAGCGGGCGAAGGGTCCGGCGCCGAAGAAGAAGGCGGCGGCGAAGAAGGCCGCGCCGGCCAAGAAGGCGACGGCCGCGAAGAAGACGGCGGCGGCGAAGTCCACGGCTGCCAAGAAGACCACGACGGCCAAGACCACCGCCAAGAAGGCCCCGGCAAAAAAGGCCGCCCCCCGCAAGGCAACCACGTCGCCGGAATGACCGACGTCTGAGATCTTGGTACGAAGGTGCCCCTCCAGGGGCGCTTCCGTACCAAGATCTCGGCGAGTGCGGGCTCAGCCGGGCCAGTTGGCGGCGCGGAGGGCTGCGCGGAGTTGGCAGATGACCTTCTCGGGCTGGTTGCGGACTGCCCAGGCCGGGAAGCGGAGAACGCGGTCGCCCTCGATCCACAGGTCGTTCTGACGCCCCATGTCGGCCCAGGCGGCGGCCGGGTCCATGTGGTGCCCACCGTCGATCTCCACATGGACGTGCCACTCCTCGAACAACACATCCACATACCGGCGTCGACCGGCGGCGTCCCGCCGCACCACCTGCCGCGAGGGCTCGGGCAGGCCGGCACGCCGTACGAGGCCCAGGAAGTCGAGTTCGGCGAGTGAGTGGGCACCGCCCGCCGCATCGGCCGCCGTCTGGGCGATGAGCCTGCGCCGCCGTGCCCGGGGAAGCCGTTCGAGCACGCGGTCCACATCGTCGCCGCCGATCAGGCGCTGTTGGAAGCCTGCGGCGATGACCGCGCGTGCTTCCTCGTCCGTGACGGCCCACTGGGCGGCGTCGACCAGGGACCTTGCCGGCATGGTCCGGCGGGGCTGCCCGACCGGGAGGACATCTTCCTCGGGAAGTGTGGTCGTCCGGTGCACGACCACACCGGACGGAACCGAGCGGCTCTGGTGGGCGGCGGGTATCAGGAGGTGGACCAGTCGGCTTCCGTACCGGCGTAGTCCCCACGCCTCGGCGGCGGTCAGTCCGCCCAGCACCGCCGCGGGTCCGGCAGCGAGGACCGCGATCCAGCGAAGCTGTTCGGCACCGACCGGGCCGTTGTGCGTGACGAAGACGGCCCGGTGGACCTGGCGCCAGCGCCCCGTGTCGACGCGGTGCCGGATGGCCTTCGGTGAGAGGTGCCCTCGGGCCTGCTCAAGGCTGATCACGTCCTCCTGGTGGAACAGCAACCAGGTGAGTCCGTCTGCGTCGTCTCCCGGCAGTGCCTTCCGCCACTCCGCCCACGACCGCCCGCCCCGGTGCCGGTCACCGGCCCCCGTCCTCCGACCCCGCTCCGCCAGCTCGCCCATAAGACCCAACCCTGCCGACCAGACAGCGCTGCCGTCTGCCCCTGTGGACAGCCAGGAGATCTTGGTACGAAAGTGCCCCTGGAGGGGCCGTTTCGTACCAAGATCGCGGTGGTCAGCCGAGGATCCGGGTCAGGTGGGGGGTTTTGAAGAGGCGGTTCGGGTCCAGGTGGTCGCGTACGCGCTGGAAGTCCTGCCAGTGGGGGTACGCGGGAGCCAGCGACTCCGCGTCGCGCCAGTGCAGCTTGCCCCAGTGCGGGCGGCCGCCCAGCTCCGTGGCCACCTTCTCGAAGGCCCGGAAGTACGGCTCGTACGGCGTGCCGACGTACTGGTGGACGGCGATGTACGCGGACTCCCGCCCCTGTCCGTGGGACAGCCAGATGTCGTCGGCGGCGGTGAAGCGGACCTCGACCGGGAAGAGGACCTTGAACGGGAGCCGGTCGACGATCCGCCGGAGCGCGTCCAGCGCCTCGGGCAGGGCGTCGCGCGGCAACCCGTACTCCATCTCCATGAAGCGGACCCGGCGCGGGGTGCAGAAGACCGCGTCGGACCGGCCTGTGTAGACACGTTCGGTGAGCGCCCGGGCGGAGACCGCGCTGATCGTGGGTGCGAGCGCCGGGACGGCACGGCCGAGCCGGCAGGCACCGGCGAAGACGGTGTTGGCCAGCAGGTCGTCGTCGAGCCACCCGCGCCAACGGGGCAGCGGCCGGTCGTCGGAGGGCACCCGGTCGTTGGTCTTGACCTGGACGCGGTCGGTGTACGGGAACCAGTAGAACTCGACGTGGTCGTGACGGGGCACCAGGTCGGGCAGTTCGGCGAGCACGTCGGTCAGTGGCGCCGGCCGTTCGTGGGCGCGGAGCACGAAGGCGTCCACGCAGCGCAGGGTCACCTCGGTCAGCACTCCGAGGGCGCCGAGGGAGACGCGGGCGGCGGCGAGGACGTCCGGGTTCTCGTCGGCGGAGCAGTGCAGCACCTCGCCGGTGCCGGTGACCAGCGTGAGCGCCTCGACGAACGTGGACAGGCAGCCGTAGGCGGCCCCGGTGCCGTGGGTGCCGGTGGAGATGGCACCGGCGACGGTCTGCGCGTCGATGTCGCCGAGGTTGGGCAGAGCGAGGCCGTGCGCGGCGAGCAGGTCGTTGAGCGTGTGCAGCGTCATCCCGGCCGGTACGGTGACGAGTCGGCGACCGGCGTCGACGCGTACGCCGGTGTCCAGTCTGGTCAGTTCCATCCGCCGGTCGTCGGTGACCGCCACGGCCGTGAACGAGTGGCCGCTGCCGACCGCCCGGATCGTCCCGCCGACGGCGGCGGTGGCCCGGACGGCCTCCACGACCTCGTCGAGGGTGGTGGGGTGAAGGACGGTGGTGGCGGTGGCACGCTGGTTGCCGGCCCAGTTGGACCAGCCGGTGGTGGAGAGAGCGGTACCGGCCATGGAAACTCCTCGACATGAATATGAACTGACTTCATATCAGGAACGTTGTACCTGGTAAATACCGCAATCGAGGCCCGCTCGTTATACCGGTAGTCACGAACTCGTGACGTGCAGATATGTTCATCCGTCGAAGGGGGGTGGCGCCGAGTGTCCACACCAGCCGCCACGACCGGGCCGCTGCGCCGCGTTCCGGTGCAGGGTCGAAGTGTCGCGCGGGTCCAGCGGATGCTGGATGCCTGTGCTGAGCTCGTCGACGAGGTGGGGTACGAGGGGCTGACCACGACCCTGCTCGCCGAGCGCGCCGAGGTGGCGATCGGGTCGGTCTATCAGTTCTTTCCGGACAAGCGGGCGATCGTGCAGGCGCTGACCCTACGCACCATGGAGTCCTACCTCCAGCGGCTCGACGAGCGGTTCGCCTCCGACGACCTGACCCACTGGTGGGACGGGGTCGACGCGGGGATCGACGAGTACATCACGATGCACCGCACCGTTCCCGGATTTCGTACCCTGCACTTCGGCGACGTGGTCGACCTGCACCTGCTCGATGAGCAGCGGGACAACAACGGGGTGATCGCGGACCAGTTGGCCCGCGTCCTCACCGAGCGCTTCGGGCTGACCGACGTCCCCGAGCTGCGCTTCTACCTGGAGATCGCCGTCGAGGCGGCCGACGCGCTGATCAAGCTGGCGTTCCGTCGCCAGCAGGACGGCGACGACCGGGTGCTGACCGAGGCGAAGGCACTGATCCGGGAGTACCTGCACCGGCAGGTCGACGCGCGGCACATCGTGGACCGGCCGGCCGAGCGGGCCGAAGTGGTGCAGCCCGCCTGACGAGGCGACCAGCCGGCGCCCGGACCGCCCGCAATCGGCCCGGACCCGGCGGCCTCCCGCCCCCGGAACGCATCGGGAGCGGGAGGCCGCCCACACGTCAGAGGAACGCCTGTCCCTCGCCCCGGTAGGTCGGCACGGTGGCCATCACGGCGTCGGAGTCCACCAGGTGCAGCTCGTTGACATGCTCGGCGAGCTCTCCGGCCTTGGCGTGCCGGAACCACACCCGGTCACCGACCCGCAGCGTCCCGGCCGCCGCGCCGGCCAGCGGCGTCTGCACCTCGCCGGCTCCTTCGGTGCCGATCAGCTTCAGCCCGGCCGGAAACCACGGTCGGGGGAGCCGGCTGGCCTCGGCCGGGCCGGAGGCGATCCAGCCGCCGCCGAGCACCGTCGCCAGGCCGGGCGCCGGACGGCGGACCACCGCGCAGGCGAAGAACGCCGCCGGGGTCGGGCGCCAGGCACGGTACGCGTCGAACAGCATCGGCCCGTACAAGCCCGAACCCGCGGTGACCTCGGTGACCGCGGGATCGGCGCTGGTCGCGGCCACGCTGCCGGTGCCGCCGCCGTTGACGAACTCCAGCTCGGCGTGCTCGCGGACGGCGGCCACCGCCGCGCCCCGGCGCGCCAGCAGCTCGCGGTACGACCCGCGCTGGGCCAGCCGGATCGCGGAGCCGAGCACCGCCCGCCCCGGCGGTGCGTCGCCCAGGCCGGCGATCTGCGCCTCGTACGACATGAGGCCGACCAGCCGGAAGCCGGGGCGGCCGGCGACGGCGGCGGCGAGGGCCCCGGCGGCCCGGGCGCTGTGCACCGGTGAGCGGCGGACCCCGACGTGTACCCGCCCGCGCAGTGGCCGCCACGAGGCGTCCAGGTCGAGGCAGATCCGCAGCTCCGCCCGTCGCCCCGGTGGCACCGTGGCGTCGACGAGGTCGAGCTGGTCGGTGCCGTCCACCATCAGGGTCACGGCCGCGGCGAGGGCCGGGTCGGCGGCCAGTTCGGCGATGGCCGACCGGTCGGCGGTGGGGTACGCCACCAGGGCGTCGTCGGTCACGCCGCCCCGGACCAGCCAGATCGCCTCGGGGAGGGTGAACGCCATCACGCCGTGCCAGCCGGGCCGGCCCAACGCGCGGCGGATCAGGTCCCGGCTGCGGACCGACTTGCTCGCGATCCGCAGCGGCTTGCCGGCGGCGCGGTCGACCAGCGCCGTCGCGTTGGCGTCGAACGCCCCGAGGTCGACCACCGCGTACGGCGGGTCGAGGTGTGCGGTCGCCCGGTCGAGTCGATCGCGAACTATGTCACTTTCGGTGGCCACGGTCTGCACGCTAACTGTCCGGCGGTCAATGCGAAATACCCTCGCTTCTGTCCGGGCTGCGGGCGGTGGTCGCGGCGGCCTAGGCTCGGCGAGCAGGAGAATGTCGCGGCGGAGAAGCGTCCCGCCGGGTCTAGAGTGTTGCACCGGGAATGCCCAGCGATGGGCCGCCACGTGGAGGTACGGCCATCGAAAGCCAGCAGAACGGCGAGTCGCCCGGCGTGTCGCCGTCCCGAAACCAGCCCGGCGGGCCCACGTCCGGCGACCAGCCTGCCGCGTCCACGTCCGGCGTCTCCGGGGGCGGCAACGGCAACCAGCCCGGCGGGCAGCCCGACCACTCCGGTTACGCGGCGATCCGCTCGGTTCTGCGGATCCGACCGTTCCGCCGGCTCTGGATCGTCCTCGGCGCCGCCTCCTTCGGCGACTGGTTCGGCCTCCTCGCCACCTCCGTCTTCGCCGCCTCCCAGGTCGAGGGCAGCACGGCCAAGGGCGCGGCCTTCGGTGCCACCATCTCGATCCGGCTGCTGCCCGCCCTGGTGCTGGGGCCGATCGCGGGCGTGCTCGCCGACCGGTTCGACCGGCGCTGGACCATGGTCATCTGCGACGTCCTACGGTTCGTGCTGTTCGCCTCGATCCCGCTGGTCGCCCTGCTCGGCGCGAGCGGCGGCGCGGTCGTCGGCTGGGCGCTGGTCGCGACGTTCCTGATCGAGTCGCTCACCCTGCTGTGGATTCCGGCCAAGGAGGCCGCGGTCCCCAACCTCATCCCGCGCGCCCGGCTGGAGGCGGCCAACCAGCTCACGCTGATCACCACGTACGGCCTCACCCCCGTCCTCGCCGCGCTGGTCCTCGCCGCCCTGGACGGCGTCGTCCGGGGCGCGCTGAGCGGGGGACCGCCCGACTGGGCGGAACCGGCCCAGTTGGCGCTCTGGGTCAACGCGTTCTCCCGGCTGGCCACCGCCCTGGTGGTGGCGCTCGGCATCAGGGAGATCAGCCAGGGCCAGGCCGCCGAGCGGGACCACGCCGAGCAGAGCATGCTGCGCCAGTTCACCGAGGGCTGGCGGTTCATCGGCAAGACCCCGCTGGTCCGGGGCCTGGTGCTGGGCATCTTCGGCGCGTTCGCCGGCGGCGGCATCGTGATCGGCACCGCCCGGTTCTTCGCCAACTCGCTGGGCGCCGGTGACGCCGCCTTCTACCTGCTCTTCGGCGCGATCTTCATCGGCCTGGCGGTCGGCATCGGGCTCGGCCCGATGATCGTCAAGGACATGTCGCGGCGGCGCTGGTTCGGCATGAGCATCGTGCTCGCCAGCGCCTCGGTGATGACGCTGGCCTTCGCGATCCACCTGTCCATGGCGATGGTCGGCGCGATCCTGGTGGGCGCCGGGGCCGGCATGGCCTTCCTCTCCGGCACGACCCTGCTCGGCGGCGAGATCGCCGACGAGGTCCGCGGCCGGGTCTTCGCGGTGGTGCAGATCGGCACCCGGCTCGTGCTGATCCTGGCGATCGGCCTGGGCAGCCTCCTCGCCGGTGTCGGCGGCTCCCGCACGCTGGAGATCGCCGACCTGGGCGTCTCGATCTCGTCCACCCGCCTGCTCCTGCTGGCCGCCGGCGCCGCCGGCATCTTCGCCGGGATCAGCGCGTTCGGCCAGATGGACGACAAGAAGGGCGTCCCCGTCCTGGCCGACCTGTGGGGCTCGATCCGGGGCCGTCCGCTGATGCCGGCCGAGCCGTTCGTCTCCGCCGGACTCTTCGTGGTCTTCGAGGGCGGTGAGGGCGCCGGCAAGTCCACCCAGCTCGCGGCGCTGGCCGACCGGCTGCGCGACGCCGGCCGGGACGTGGTGGTCACCCGCGAACCGGGCGCCACCACCGTCGGTGACCGGATCCGGTCGCTGCTGCTCGGGCAGCCCGGCTCCGACGCGCCCTCGCCCCGCGCCGAGGCGCTGCTGTACGCCGCCGACCGCGCGCACCACGTGGCCACCGTCGTCCGGCCCGCCCTCGTCCGGGGTTCGGTGGTGATCAGCGACCGGTACGTCGACTCGTCCCTGGCGTACCAGGGCGCCGGGCGGACGCTCCCGGTCGACGAGGTCTCGTGGCTGTCCTCCTGGGCCACCGGCGGGCTCAAGCCCGACCTGGTCGTGCTCCTCGACGTCGACCCGCGGACCGGGCTGTCCCGGGTGGCGGCGCGCAGCGAGGGCCCGGACCGGCTGGAGGCCGAGTCGGTCACGTTCCACGAGCGCGTCCGGTACGCCTTCCTCGACCTCGCCGCGAACGACCCGAAGCGGTACCTGGTGCTCGACGCCTCCCGCCCGGTGGAGGAGCTCGCCGAGGCGGTCGCCACGCGGGTCGAGGGGATGCTCGGCAACCCCGCCGGCATCGTTCACCCGCGTCCCGCACACGGCCCGGACACCTCGGTGCAGCCGGAGTTATCCGACTCGGAGCTGGTGACGATGGAGCATCGGACCTGATGCCGGACGCCTTCGCCGACCTGGTCGGGCAGGACGAGGCGGTCGACACGCTGCGCCGGGCCGCCGTCGCGGCGAACGCCGTGCTGCGCGGCCCCGCCCCGTCACCGGAGGGCGCCGCCCCGGGCGATCCGGGTGCCGGGATGACCCATGCGTGGATCTTCACCGGACCCCCCGGCTCGGGCCGGTCGGTCGCCGCGCGAGCCTTCGCGGCGGCTCTCCAGTGCGTGCACGGCACCGGCTGCGGCACCTGTCCCGGCTGCCACACCACGATGGCCGGCACCCACGCCGACGTCCGGCTGGTCGTCCCGGAGGGGCTGTCCATCGGTGTCGGCGAGATGCGGGCGCTGGTGCTGCGGGCCGCGAGCACCCCGTCCGGCGGGCGCTGGCAGGTCGTCGTGATCGAGGACGCGGACCGGCTCACCGAGGCCGCCGGCAACGCGCTGCTCAAGGCCGTCGAGGAGCCACCGCCGCGTACGGTCTTCCTGCTCTGCGCCCCGTCCACCCACCCGGACGACATCTCGGTGACCCTCCGGTCGCGCTGCCGGGTCGTACCGCTGCGGCAGCCGCCGCCCGACGCGGTGGCCGAGGTGCTGGCCCGGCGGGACGGCGTCGCGCCGGACGTGGCGCGCTGGGCGGCGGCGGCCGCGCAGGGGCACGTCGGTCGGGCCCGGCGGCTGGCCCGTGACCCCGAGGCGCGCAAGCGCCGGGACGCGGTCCTGGCGGTGCCGCGCCGGCTGACCGGTGTGGGTGCCGCCTTCGACGCGGCGTCGGCACTGATCGAGGCCGCCGAGGCGGAGGCCGAGGCGTCGGTCGCGGAGAGCGACGCCGCCGAGCGTGCCGCGCTGGAGACGGCACTCGGCGCGGGCGGCACCGGCCGGGGCGCCGCCGGTGCGATGCGGGGCGCCGCCGGGCAGCTGAAGGACCTGGAACGGCGGCAGAAGTCGCGGGCGACCCGGGCGCAGCGCGACGCGTTGGACCGGGCGCTGGTCGACCTGGCCGGTTTCTACCGGGACGCGCTCACCATTGCGCTGCGCGCCCCCGTCGCGCCGGTGCACACCGACACCGCCGCGATCGCCGAGGCCGGCGCGCAGAGGTGGCACGCCGAGGGGGCGCTCCGCCGCCTGGAGGCGGTGCTGGAGTGCCGGGCGGCGATCGAGGCGAACGTCAAGCCGCGGATCGCCGTGGAGGCGATGATGCTCGCCCTGTGGAAGGGCTGACACCCCGGCCGTCCCGTTGTCCACAGGCATCGACACGTGCGATTGCTGTGCGGTACGGTCCGGTGTGCCGTGGTGACGGTGGCGGCACGCTGAGTGAGGTTCGCCGGGGAGGAGTCCGCCGATGCCGCGGGGCGAGATCGACGAGGCCTGGATCGAGGAGGCCGTGCGGCGCTACCGCCGCATCGAGTCCCTCCAGGCCGAGTTCGACCAGGCGGTCGCCACGGTCGAGGTCACCGTGCGCTCGCCCGACGGGCTGGTGGAGGTGGTGGTGACGGCGGGGGGCTCCATCACCGACGTGCGCTTCCTCGGCGCGCTGCACAACCGTCACCCCCGGGACGTCGCCGCGTCCGTGCAGGCCGCCGTGACCGCCGCGGCCGACGCCGCCCAGTGGGCCCGGGAGAAGCTGCACAACGAGACGTTCACCGCCTACCGTCCGCTCGCGGGAGCCTGAGATGGAGGACCTGCGAGCCCTCGCCGCGCGGCTGGACTCGGCCGGCGAGACCGTGGCCGGGGTGGCCCGCACGGTCACCGCGGCCGACCCCGCCCAGGCCGCGTTCGGCGCCGACGCCGCCGGCCGGCCGGGGGAGATCGGGCGCGCCCTGCACCGGCAGTGGACGGCCGCCACCGGTGACCGCGCCCGCGAGGCCCACGCCGCCGCGCACCGGCTCGCCGCCGCCGCGTCCGCCGTCCGGGACGCCGCCGACCGCTACGCCGACGTCGACCTGGCCGCCCGGCGGCGCCTGGCCGGGGAGGTGTGATGGACGCGCTGGACCGGCTCGCCGAGCCGGGTCTGGACCTGCTGCGCCGCGTCGACACGCTGCTCGCCGCCGGCGCGCCCGACGGTCACCGGGTCTGGCCCCTGCTGCGCCGGATGCAGGTGCTCCCCGGCGAGGCCGTGCGCAACTTCGTCGACCTGCACCCGGCGCCGTTGGCCGGCGCCGGCCACGGGGTGCGCCGGCTCGTCCGGGGGTACGACGAGGTGTCCGCCACGCTGACCGACCCGGTCCTCTGGTCCGGGCCGGCCGCGTCCGCGTACGGGCAGGCGCGCACCGCCCTGCTGCACCATCTCGACGAGGGGCCGGACAGCCTGGTGGGGCGGCTGGAGTCGACCGCCGGCTACGCCGACGCGCTCGCCGCCTGGGTGGAGGGCAGTCGGCTGGCACTGGCTCGGGCCCTGGCCGACGTGATCCGCTCGGCCGAGGCGGTGGCGGTCGTCGCCGCCACGTCGGTGTCGGTCGGCACGACGGGTCGGAGCACGTCGGGGACGCCGGGGGGAGTCGAGGCGGCCGAGATCGCCGCGCGGGTGCTGGCGGTGCTCTGCGTCGCGTACGACGGGGCGGAGACGATCCTGCGGGAGTGGGCCCCCAGCCTGGCCGAGTCCCGGTGGCGGGCACCGGCGGCCGAGCGCACCCGCTACGACAGCCCCACGCGCGTCGGCTGGTGACGCCACGGGCGGTAGCCGTACCGCGACGCCGGCGGGCCGGTGCCGGACGGCGGACGTAGGGTGAGTGGATGGGCATGCTCTGCGCGGTCAGCTTCCAGCGGTACGGGCGCCTCTACTACCTGGACCCGGGTGACCTGCGCCCTCAGGTGGGCGACAAGGTGCTGGTGCCGACCGACGACGGGCCGGAGGTGGCCGAGTGCGTCTGGGCCGCCCAGTGGGTCTCCGAGGAGACCGAGGGGTTCCCCCGGCTGGCGGGGCTCGCCCAGGAGGAGGACCTCCGCCGCGACGAGGCGCTGCGCCGGCGTAAGGCCGAGGCGAAGGTCGCCGCGAAGCGGCTCATCCGGGAGCACGGCCTGCCGATGAAGGTGGTCGCCGTCGACCACGTGCTCGGCGGGGCCGAGAGCGGCAGCGAGCGCAGCACGATCTACTTCACCGCGCCGCACCGGGTGGATTTCCGGTCGCTGGTCCGTGACCTCGGGGCGACCCTGCACTGCCGGGTGGAGCTGCGCCAGCTCTCCGCCCGGGACTCGGCCCGCGTCCAGGGTGGAATCGGCTCCTGCGGTCGGGACCTGTGCTGCGCCACGTTCCTCACCGACTTCGAGCCGGTGACCATCCGGATGGCGAAGGACCAGGACCTGCCGCTCAACCCGCTGCGCATCTCCGGTGCGTGCGGCCGGCTGATGTGCTGCCTGAAGTACGAACATCCCCTCTACCAACGCTTCCAGGAGTCGGCACCGGCCGTCGGCACCCGCGTGACCACACCCGAGGGCGACGGCCGGGTGGTCGGCCACAGCGTCCCGAGAGACGCGGTCACCGTCCGCCTGGACGCCGACGGCTCCCGCTGCTCCTGCTCCCGCGCCTCCGTCTGCGCCCCCCGCCAGTCCCACGACCAGCACTACAACCCCTAACCCCGATCTCCCACCCCCCACCCCCACCCCCACCCGTCCTCCGCGTTGATCAAGAGGTTTGCGTCAGGATCCGTGGCCCCGCTGGCGAAAACCCCTTGATCAACCCTGTGGCGGGGTTGGTCCGGAGATGCGGACGGGGGGTTCGGCCAGGCGGGGGTGTAGGGGTGTCTTCGGGGTCAGCCAGCTGGAGGTGGGGGACTGGTCGGGGTTCACCTGCCAGTCGCGGGACACGCGGTCGACCGCGATCGGGTAGAGCGTGAGGGTGCCGTCCGGGTCGATGCGCATCCGCAGGAACGCCTTGGCGTCCTCGATGCCCTGACCGGCGAAGAGTTCGTTGACGTTCACCCCGAAGGCGCCGGCGACCAGCAGGTACGCGGCCACCACCTGGCTGGCCACCAGTCCGATCACGGGGCCGTAGAGCACCGCCGCGGCCGCCACCGGCAGCGGCCACGGCCAGTCGTAGAACGGCAGCGACAGCCAGGCCCACGTGCCCAGGGCGGCGAGCCCTAGGTGGGCCGTGCCGTGGGCGACCCCGAGGATCCAGTGCCGGACGTGCCGCTTGCCGCCGGCGCTCGGCGGCTTCGCGAAGACGGCCGCGCCGAGCAGCGTCACCAGCAGCATCGCCACCAGCGGCACGCTGAACAGTCGCTGGTCGGTCCCCTCGCGATGCGTCGCGACGCCGGCCATCGCCAGCATCAGCAGCGTGTGCACGGTGCCGAGGAGCGTCGTGAAGCCCGGGTTGCGCAGCGGCAGCCGGCCGAAGATCCCCCACCCGTACCGCCGGGACCGCTTCGCGTCCGGGTAGCGGCCCGCCAGGTCGTACGGGTGGGAGACGCTGGCGCGCCGGGCCAGGGTGTCGCGCGGCGGCACCTCGATCCGCTCCGGGAGCTTGTGCGTCGGGTAGAGGTACGCGCCGCCACCCCCGCAGGTGACCAGTTGCCGGTCCGGACCGGCGTACCGGGCGTAGTGGTGCAGGTCGCCGGAGACGAGCAGCCGTACCTGCGCCCCGGTCGGCGCGACGATCGTGCGGATGAAGTAGTCGATCGAGTCGTACGCCGTGGGATGGTCGACGGCCTTGACCCAGGTCGGTGCCGGCACGGCCAGGATCACCCTGCTCTGCGGCCCCAGGCGCTCGGCGACCGTGTCGAAGTAGGTGAGCTGCGGATCGTCGAGGTACGACCCGGACTGGTCGTCGAGGCCGAGCAGCCACCAGCCGGCCGGCAGTTCCACCGCGAAGTACGAGCGGGACTGGCCGGTGCCCCAGCCGCCGAAGTGCCGGTCCCGGGACCGGACGAACAGCCGGAGGAACGCGGTCAGGCCGTCGTACCAGTCGTGGTTGCCGGGCACGGCGAACAACGTGGGCCGCGCTGAGGGGGTGACCGGGAGCGCCGCCTGGTAGGGACCCTTGCAGCGATCCTCGTACGCCTCGTACGCCGCCGACGGATAGACCTGGTCGCCGCCCATCACCAGGGTCTGTGCGCGGGGCAGCCGATGCCCGTCGACCTCCAGCTCCGGCTGCGCCAGCAGGTACGCGACGGAGTAGGTGGCGTTGAAGCCGTCGCCCAGGTCGGCCACGTAATCCAGCCAGAGCCCGCCGTCCGGGCCGATCTGCTTACCGATCTTCGCGTCGAGGGCGTTCTGCAGCTCCCGTTTGTCCAGGTACGCACCGAAAAGCATCGCGAGGAGCGTACGGATGCCGGTGCTGATCAGCAGGAACGGCGCGAGCCACGGGACCGGCCCGCGCGGTGTGAAGCCCAGTTCCTGCGGGTCGGTGCTGCGCGGACGGCGGGCCTGCCGTCCGCCGGCGGCCTCGCTGGCGTGCGGACCGGATGGGGTGGCCTCGCCGGGCGGCTCGGGATCGTCCGTCATCCGCCGGAGCGTAGTACCGACGCGCCGGGGTCGCTGTCCGGTGGACGTCCGATCGCGCCGTCCGTCCGGTTACCGCGGGTGGGAGGGATCCCGTTCGGCCGGAGCTAGGGGCGTGCACTACACTTGACGATCGTTGCCGCCTTAGCTCAGTCGGCTAGAGCGACGCACTCGTAATGCGTAGGTCGACGGTTCGATTCCGTCAGGCGGCTCGGCACAGAAGCCCAGGTCAGAGACCTGGGCTTCTGCCGTTTCCCGAGGTTGATCACACCCCCCCGGTCCCCAAGTGGTGATCGCGCTCCGCTAGCTGATCCCCAGGACGGGCAGGCACTCCTCGACGCCGGTCAGCTCGATGTCGCCTCGGCGGACCCGTTCCCACGCATCCCGAGTGAGCCGCCACCGCTGGATCCGCGCGGGTTCGCCGCGGCGGGTGTCCCAGTCCGTGCCGTTCGGTTCGTAGGCCAGGGCACGGGAGATGCGGTTGGACGCTTCGTTGTCGACGAAGGCGTCGCTGCCGGCTTCGCGTGCGCCCAGCCCTGCGAAGGCCAGTTGCAGGATCGCCGCGCGCATCTCCTTGCCGAGCCCCTGTCCGCGGCTGCCGGGGGCCAGCCACGAGAAGCTGGACACCGTGCCGAACCGCGTGAAGTTCGTTCCGGTGAGGTCCTGCATGCCGACCGGTTCGCCGTCGACGAGCACGGCGAAGTACAGCCGCCACGAATCCGCGCTCACGCGGCCGCGGCCGGCCCAGATACCGCGTAGCCACTGCCATTCGCGTTCGGGGCTGTCGGCGTAGAACGAGATCGGGTCGTCGAACGGCCACGGCTCGGCGTCGGCGACCCCGGCCCGCACGAGCGGCACGAGACGTTCCAGCAGTTCGTCGGACGCGCCGGCCAGCGTAAGGCGCGGCGTGCGGACCTCGACGTTCAGCGGGGGATAGGTGTGGGCCACGCCCGCACGGTAGTTAGCCCGCCCCGCCGCCGCATCCGGTTTCCCTGGGCGCTGTCCGCGCCCCTTCCGATTCCGCCGCTTCTCCCCATGCGCCGATTCCCGTGCTCTTCGTAGGCGCGGTCGAGCAGGCAGGCGGGTCTGGACGAGTCTCCCCGCTACGGCCATGATCCTGTGATGGACGAGGAAAGACCAGCGCGGCAGCGGGAACGGTCCAACTTCGTCCCGGCAGGACGGGCGCTACTGTGCGTCCTCCTCATCTCCACCACGTTGGTCGTGCTGGCTCTGCAGACCGCCAGCGGCGTCACTCACCTGGAGGGCAGCTCCTACAACACCGAATTCGCGGAACCCACATGGTGGCTGGCGGGGTTCCTTCTCTTCGTGCCGGTGTACCTGGCATCCCGCCGCTACCCGAAGCTGGCGGTTGTTGCCGTCATCGCAGCTGTCGGGCCTCAGTTCGCCCTGCCTGCAGTCGTGGTCGATCGCTATGTCGAGGGCGGCTGGGGCGACGGGCTCGAAGGTTTCGGCTATGTGTTGCCCATCCTCATGACGCCCGTATTCGCCGTTGCGGCGGCCGCCGGTGCGGCAATCGGATGGCGTAAGCAGCGCGCCCATGACGCCTAGCTAATCCGATCAGGAGACCGCGGCCTTGACCAACTCGGCGACCCTCTTCTCCACCGCGGGGCTCCACCGCTGGAGCGCGTACGACGCCGGCCACATGTCCCCTTCGTCGAGGTTGGCCGTGTCCTGGAAGCCCAGGGTCGAGTACCGGTAGTTGAACTTGCCGGAGTCCTGGAAGAAGACGACGATCTTGCCGTCCGCGTTGGCGTAGGCGGGCATCCCGTACCAGGTCTTCGGCGACAGGTCCGGGGCGTTGGCGGTCACCGTCACGTGCACGCGCTCGGCGAGCTCACGATCCTCCGGCGCCATCTGCGCGATCCGGTCGAGGACCGCCTGTAGTCCGTCGGCCTTCTTGGCGCCCTTCTTGCCCTCGGCGCGCAGCTCGGCGGCGCGCTCCTTCATCGCGGCACGCTCTTCGGCGGTGAAGCCGTCAGACTGCTTCGTGGTCATCTCGGACCTGCCTCTCGACGCTCAAGGCTCGGCGTGCTGCCGGCCAACTGAAGAGAAGGCTAGGACTGACGGAACCCGGGAGGCTTCTCGATTCCTGATCGGATCGGGACCGGCCACCTCGGCCCTTTCGGCATTCGCCCCACCCGAGGCCGCACCGGCAAGCAGTATGTCCGCTATGAAGGCAAAAGCCGGTATAGCGCTCTTCGCGGTTCTGGCGCTCGCCGCCTGCGATGCGCCAGAGGCCAGTCAGCCGCCGGGGCCGATCACGCCCGGAGCGACCGCGACGGCGACCGCGACCGCCGCGCCCGCACCCAGGACGGAGCTGACCGTCGTGGCCGCGGGTGACCTGCTGGTCCACCCGGCGCTCACCGAGCAGGCCGCGGCCGACGCGCGGCGCAGCGGACGGGAGGGCCACGACTTCACGCAGGTGCTCGCGGCGGTCCGGAACCGGGTCAGTGCCGCCGATCTCGCCATCTGTCACATGGAGACCCCGCTGGCGGAGCCCGCCGGCCCGTTCACCGGATGGCCGGCCTTCAGCGTGCCGCCGCAACTCGCCGACGCCGCAGCCTGGGCCGGTTTCGACACCTGCTCCACCGCCTCCAACCACTCACTGGACACCGGGGTGGCGGGCATCGCCCGTACGCTGGACAACCTGGACCGGGTCGGACTCCGCCACACCGGCACGGCCCGGAGCGCCGCGGAGGCCGCCCGACCGAACATCCTCGACGTGGCGGGGGTGAAGGTCGGCCAGTTGTCGTACACCCTCAGTTTCAACGACATCGAGTTGCCCGCCGGCCGGCCATGGGCCGCCAACCGGATCGACCGGGACGCCATCCTCGCCGAGGCCCGGCGGGCCCGCGCGGCCGGAGCGGAGATCGTCATCCTCTCCATGCACTGGGGAACCGAGTACCGGAACGAGCCGAACGGCGACCAGCACGACCTCGCCCAGCAACTGCTGGCCGCACCCGAGATCGACCTCATCGTCGGCCACCATGCCCACGTGGTGCAGCCCTTCGAGAAGATCGGCGCGAAGTGGGTCGCCTACGGGATGGGCAACCTGACGACCCGGTTCGGCGACGACTCGCCGGAGAACACGCAGGACGCGGTGGTCCCGGAGTTCACGTTCCGCCGTACCGCGGCGGGGAGGTGGGAGGTGGCCGAGGTGACCGTCCTGCCGACGTGGATGGAGTACCGGCCTGCGGCCCGGGTGATCGATCTCGGCACCGCCTCCGCGGATCCCCGGTTGCCCGCCTGGCGGCGGGCCGACTACGCCCGGATCCACAAGCGGATCATGGATTACGTGGACATGCGCGGGGCACTCGCTGCGGGCCTGCGGGCGCCGTACTGACGCTCCCGCGCCTCGACGGACGAGGACGCCTCACCCCCATCGGACGAAATCCTCGCTGAGCGGTGACTTCCGGGGCTCTGGCCGGTCGAATCTGGTGATCCGTCATTCAGCCACCACCGGAGGTAGCCCCGTGGAGTACGCGCCCGTCGTCGTCGCCCTGCCCATCGCCGATCGCTCCACCTCGTACCGCTTCTACCAGGCCGCCCTCGGCCTCGTCGCGATCGGCGAGCCGGCGGAGGACGGCGTTCCGGAGCCGTTGCAGTTCCAGGTCAATCCCGGCCTGCGCCTCATGCTGATCCCGGCCGAGGGCTTCGGGTGGGTGATCGGTGACCGCGAGATCGCAGGCCCCGACCGGAGCGAGTGCCTGCTCGCCCTGACCGTGGGCACCCAGGGCGACGCCGACGAGCTGGTCGGCCAGGCGCGTGCCGCGGGGGCGCGCGCGGTCACCGAGCCGGGGCACAAACCCTGGGGGTACGAGGGCAGCTTCGTCGACCCGGACGGGCACCTGTGGACGGTGCGGGCGGACGCGGCCTGACGGCGGTGTCGGAGGTGCCGGGCAGGATGGCCGGATGAGTGTCGAACGGGAGGCCGTCGTCCACCGCAAGCTCGTCCGGGACCGCATACCGGAGATCGTCGAGGCCGCCGGCCGCGTCCCGGCGACCCGGGTGCTGACCGTCGCCGAGCTGGTGCCCGCGCTGCTCGCCAAGCTGCACGAGGAAGCCACCGAGCTGGGGCTCGCCGAGCCGGAGGAGCGGCTGGAGGAGTTGGCCGACGTGCACGAGGTGCTGTCCGCGCTGACCACCGCGTACGGCTTCACGGAGGAGGACGTGACGCGGGCGGCGCGGGAGAAGAAGGCCGCGCGCGGCGGCTTCTCCGAGCGGGTGTGGTTGGAGGAGGTCCGCTGACGGCGGACGCGCGAGGGCCCGGCGGGCCCGCCACGTCGACGAAGGACGCGCGGGGCCGGCCGGGCCCTGGACAGGGGACGCGCAGCGGCCTGTCAGAGGCCGCGCCGCGGGTCGGGGGCGCCGGTGTAGCCGACGCCGCTCTCCGGGACGTCGGTGACGACGTACTCCGTCTCGGTCGTGGTGGTGGTCGGCTCGTCGTCCTCGTCGCTGCCGGAGCGGTGCTTCACGGCCGCTGCGGCACCAGCCGCCGCCGCTCCGGCCACCGCGGCACCGGCGGCCACGGCCTTACCGGACACGCCGGCCTTGCCGCTGTCACCCCGGGTGGCCGCGGCGTCCTCGACGCCCGGCGTGCCGACGCCGACACCGCTGTCGATGGTGCCGCGCCAGGATCCGGTCTCGGCACCCCGGTTCTCGATGAACGACTTGAACTTCCTCAGGTCGGACTCGGCCTGCTTCTCGACGACGTTCAGCTTGTCGCCGGCCTTCTCGACCAGGCCCTCCGGCTCGTACTCCAGGTGGAGCCGCACCATGGTGCGGTCCACGCCGACCGGGGAGAAGTAGACGGCACCGGCGTTGGTCGCGCCCTCGGTGGCCGCCCAGGCGACCTTCGTGTCGGGCACCTGCTCCAGGACGGTCGCGTCCCACTCGCGCTGCACGCCCGCGATCTCGGCAACCCAGTGCATCCGCTTGTCGTCGAGCTGCCGGACCTCCCGGACGCCCCCCATGAAGCGGGGGAACTCCTCGAACTGCGTCCACTGGTTGTACGCGGTGCTGACCGGGACCTGGACCTCGATGGACTTCTCGACCTTGGTGGTCATGGGCAAATCCTCTCGTCAGGTCGAACCTCTGTCACCAGAACTCCTACCCTGGGCGAGGGCACCCAACCAGGAACCTCACGACCGTCCAGTGCGGACCGGGAACAGGCCCGGACCAGCGGGTGCTGGTCCGGGCCTGTCCGGCGTACGAGATGGGGTCAGCCGTCCTCGCGGTCGGGGCTCTCCAGGCGGAAGAAGTTGCTCTGCTTACCGTCGGAGCGCTCCTCCTGATAGATGAAGTTCAGCCGACGCCGGTCGAAGGCGTCGAACCAGTCCTCCCAGCTGATCTCGCGCAGCCGGTCCTCCCGGCCGCCGGCCGGGAAGTCGAAGCGCAGCACACCCGCGTGACCGTCGTGCTCGGTCCCGTCCACGGTGCAGGGCACCCCCTTGCGGGCCTCGGCCCACTGCCGGATGACGTCGTGGTCGGTGGTGACGAGGCTGCGGCCCGGCCGCTCCGCCTCGTCGTCGACGGAGGTGATCTCCTGCGAGTACCTGACCGAGCTGGACGTGTGGGAGCCGGTCCGGACACCGCCGCCGGAGGAGCCGGACGCGCCGGAGCCGCCCGTGGCGCGCGAGCTGCCCTTCATGGCCTTGATCAGGGCCTTGACCAGGTCGTCCTTCTTCATGTCGGCCGTGTCCGTGACGCCCCGGGAGCGGAGCCGGGCACGCAGCTCGTCGACCTTGAGCCGGTCGATCTCGCTCTCGCTGATGTCCGGGGTGTTCGGCGTCTGGTTGCCGGGCGGGTTGTCCGACGCGCGGCCGTCAGAGCCGCCGGCCTTCGCGCCGCCGCCGGTCGACTTCGCGCCGCCGGAGGAGCTGCTGGCGCCGCTCTTCATGGCCTTGATCAGGGCCTTGACCAGGTCGTCCTTCTTCATGTCGGCGGTGTCGATGACCCCGCGGCGACGGAGCCGGCTGCGCAGGTCGTCGACCGTGAGCCGGGCGATCTCACTCTCGTTGATGTCGGGCGTGTTGGGGGTCTGGTTGCCCGGCGGGTTCTTGGTCGCGGTCGATCCCGAGCTGTTTCGCGTGGGCATGGGAGGCACGTCCTTCCTTCGACCCGTGTCCAGGGGATGGCGCCGCGAGGCGCGGCGGGCCGTCGGAAGAAATCAGTACCCCGAGGCGGGGACTCAAACGTGGCGCTGGTCAGACGTAGATCTTCTTGACGTACTCCGGACCGTAGTGCCGTTCCAGGTCCTCCAGGCTCTCGGCCGGCGCCTCGACCTCCTTGACGAGACGCGCCCGGGTGGGCAGGGCGTCCGGGGCCCAGGTCTCCGGCCGCCACAGCTCCGAACGGAGAAACGCCTTCGCGCAGTGGTAGAAGACCTGCTCGATCTCCACGACCACCGCGAGGACCGGCCGGTGGCCCTTCACCACCATGTCGTCGAAGAACGGCGCGTCCCGGACCAGGCGGGCGCGGCCGTTGATCCGCAGGGTGTCGGTGCGGCCGGGAATCAGGAAGAGCAGCCCGACGTGCGGGTTGTCCAGGATGTTGCGGTAGCCGTCCGCCCGCTTGTTGCCCGGTCGTTCGGGAATGGCGACGGTCGTGTCGTCCAGCACCAGGGTGAACCCGGGCGGGTCGCCCTTGGGGGAGACGTCGCAGGTGCCGTCCGTACCGGCGGTCGCGACCAGGCAGAACGGCGATGCGGCCAGCCACTGCCGGTCCCGTTCGTGCAGCCGGGTGCGTTCCTTCGCGGCGGCGCGCGGCCCCGGCGTACCGAGCAGCTCGCGCAGTTCCTCGTGTGTCGTGATCTCCACCGTCACGTGTTCCTCCCCCGACCGTTGACCCCGGTGGCGGAGAGCCACCGTTCGCCAGCCTAGGCGGGCGCCACCAGCGCGAGGTTTGTCCCCGGGTGCCGGGGGTACCGCCTCACGCGACCCGCCGGCGGAACACGAGCAGTGGAGGCCCGGTCATGGAGAGCCGACTCAAGGTGCTGGGCCACCCGGTCCACCCGATGCTGGTGATGTTCCCGGTCGGCCTGCTCGTCACCGCGGTGCTCTTCGACGTCGTCGACACCGTGGGCGGGCCGGACTTCCTCGGCGAGGTCGCGTACTGGAACATCACCGTCGGTCTCGCCGTCGGCCTGCTGGCCGCGGTGGCCGGGACGTTCGACCTGCTGGCGATCCCGACCGGCACCCGCGCGAAGCGGGTGGCGCTCACCCACGCGGCGGCCAACGTCGCGGTGATCCTGCTCTTCGCCGCGGTCTGGGTGGTCCGGCTCAACGCCGACTCGCGGGCGGCCGGCGGCGCGCTGATCGCCATCGAGGTGGTCGCGCTGGCCATCCTCGGCGTCAGTGCCTGGCTCGGCGGTGAACTGGTCGACCGCCTCGGTGTCGGCGTGGACCGGGAGGCCGGCCTGGACGCCCCCAGTTCCCTGCGGCCGCCGGCGACCACCCATCGGATCGGAGAGGTGCAGCGATGAGCGAGCAAAGCAGTGGTTTCGGTCGGGGCTGGCGTGGCCGGCAACAGGGCTGGGACCCGATGGGCGAGTTGCAGTCCCTGCGGTCCGAGTTGAGCCGGCTGGTGGGCGGGCGGTCCGGCCACCAGCCGGACGTGGAGCTCAGCGAGACCGGCGACGGCTGGCAGGTCGTCGTCCGGCTGCCCGGCGTGGCGCCGGAGGAGGTGGCGGTCGAGCTGGACGACCGGGAACTGTGCGTCCGTGCCCGCTCCGAGGCGGAGGTCAACGCCGACCACGGCATCCCGGGCGGCTTCGAGACCCGGGGCTTCGAGTACCGCGTCGACCTGCCGTCCCGCGTCGACCCCGACGCCATCGACGCGGTGATGGACCACGGTCTGCTGCGCGTCCACCTGCCCCGGGCGTCCCGGCCCGCGCCGCGCACCATCACCGTCGGCCGTGCCGGACCGCGCGACACGGGCACCTCCGGGGGTACGCCGCATGTGATCGACCCCGCCGCGGACCGGGAACTGCACCACCCGGACACCTCGATCGAGACCGACCGGCCGTAACGGACACGTGGTCACCCCGAACCTGCTCGGCCCGACCGCCGAGCGTGTGCCCGGCGTGGAACGGATCGCGGTGCTGCGCGCGAACGCGCTCGGTGACTTCATCTTCGTGTTGCCCACGCTGGACGCGCTGCGGGCCGCGTACCCGGAGGCGGAGATCGTCCTGATCGGCGCGCCCTGGCACGCGAAGCTCTGGCGCGAACGGCCCGGCCCGGTGGACCGTGTCCTGGTCGTACCGCCGGCGCCCGGGATCCGGGCGCCGGATCCGGGCGAGCCGGAGTCGACGCTGGAGGACTTCCTGGCGGCGGCCCGCAAGGAACGCTTCGACCTGGCGTTGCAGGTGCACGGCGGCGGGGCGAACTCCAACCCCGTCGTCAGCGGGCTCGGCGCGCGGATCACCGCCGGTCTCCGCGCCGAGGACGCGCCGCCGCTGGACCGCTGGATCCGGTACGTCTACTACCAGCACGAGGTGATCCGCTATCTGGAGGTGGCGGCGCTGGTCGGTGCCCCGGCCACGACGATCGTGCCGACGCTCGCGGTGACCGATGCCGACCTGGCCGAGGCGGACGAGGTGCTGGGCCCGGCGGAGCGACCCCGGGTGGCGCTGCATCCCGGCGCCACCGACACCCGGCGCCGGTGGCCGGCGGAGCGCTTCGGCGAGGTGGCCCGCGAGCTGCACGGCGACGGGTACGAGGTGCTGGTCACCGGCACGCCCGCCGAGCGGGAGGTGGTGGACCGGGTGGTGGAGGAGGCCGGGGTGCCGGTCCGTCCCCAGGTCGGCACGCTCAGTCTCGGTGGGCTGGCCGGCTGCTACGCCGGATGTGAGTTGGTGGTCTCGAACGACACCGGCCCGCTGCACCTGGCCGCCGCGGTCGGTACGGCGACCGTCGGCATCTTCTGGGTCGGCAACCTCATCAACACCGCGACCCCGCTGCGCGCCCGGCATCGCCCGATCAGTTCCTGGACCGTCCACTGTCCGGTGTGCGGTATGGACTGCACCCCGGGCATCTACCCGCACCGGGCGGGGGACGGCGAGTGCCCGCACCGGGACTCGTTCGTGACCGACGTGCCGCTGGTCGAGGTGCTGGAAGCGGCCCGCGAACTGCTGTAAGGAAGGGCCCCTTCTTAACGCCTGCGGTAGAGGAAGGGCCCCTTCTTAACACCCGCCGGCAAGAACGCCGGCACGGAACGCCCGCCGGCAGGGACGGCGTCAGGCCGGCTGAGGAGCGTCCTCGTCGGCGAGCACGACCTCCCAGGCCTCCACGTCGCGCTCGGTGACCGTGGTCGGCGACTCCAGGTGGTACGCGCCGCTGGGCAGGACACCGGCGCCGCCGTGGCGCGCCAACACGGCGAGCTGGGCGGCGACATCCTCGCCCTGGTGGTTGTCCGGCACCTGCCGCCAGAACTCGAACCCGCCCGAGTCGACCAGCTTCGCCCGGTCGTACAGCACGCACCCGCCGATCCAGGAGACCTTGTACGCGCGCCACGCGCCCGGCGCCAGGCGGAGCTTCTGCGTCACGTGCAGCAGGTTCGCCGCCGGGTGGATCGACGCCCGCTCCCACTCCGGCGTACCGGGCCGGATCCGCTCCGGCGTCGGCGGCCCGTCCCACTCCTCGTAGTGCCGGTGCGTCTCCGGCCGCACGTCGTCGGCGTACGACAGGCCGTGCACCGCGTTGCCGACGAAGCCGCAGCCCAGCTCCTCGATCGCGGTGACCAACCGGCGCAGGGTGCCCGGTTCCAGCCAGACGTCGTCGTCGAGGCAGAGGACGTACCGGGCGGCGGAGGCGGCCAGCAGCGCGGCCCGGTGCTCGGCCAGTCCGCGCCGGGGCAGCCGGCGGGTCAGCAGCACCGGGTGTCCCCGGTGGCGCAGCGCCCGGACCATGGTCGCCGCCGCCGGATGCCGGTACGCGGCCTCGCCGTCGGACTGGTCGCTGACCACCACCCCGAAGTCCCCGACGCCCTCCTGCGCGGCCAGCCCGGAGAGGGTGACCGCCAGTTCGGCGGGCCGGTTGCGGGTCGGGATCAGCACGTCCAGGTGGCGCGCGGCGCGGAAGTCCTCGGGCGGGCCGAGGTCGAGCGGCCGGTTCACGCCTGACCCGCCACCGGGGAGGAGACGTCCTGCCCGTGCGCCCGGATCCGGTCGATGATCGCCGACGTGGACCGGTCCGGCACGTACCCCAGGGTGCGTACCTGCCCACCCAGCCGGCGTACCAGCGGGGCCTCGGGGACCATTTCGGGCGGGTAGTCGCCGCCCTTGACGTACACGTCGGGGCGGACCACCTCGATGAGGCGGGCCGGCGAGTCCTCCTCGAAGACCACCACGTGGTCGACGCAGGCCAGGGCGGCCAGCAGGGCGACCCGGTCCTCGACCGGGTTCACCGGCCGGTCCGCGCCCTTGAGCCGGCGTACGCTCCCGTCGGAGTTGACGGCCACCACCAGCAGGTCACCGAGCGCCCGCGCCTGCTCCAGGTAGCGGACGTGACCGCGGTGCAGCACGTCGAAGCAGCCGTTGGTGAACACCACCGACCGGCCGGCGCTCCGGTGCTCCTCGACGAGGGTCTCCAGCTCGGCGGCACCGACCAGCGCGGGCCGGCCGGCGGTGTCGAGCGGGGCGTCCAGCGCGGCGAGCAGGTCCTCGCGGCGGCACACGCAGGTGCCGGTGTCCGAGACGGTGATCGTGGCGGCGAGTTGGGCGAGCTGCGCGGCTGTCGGCAGCGGCGCGTCGGCGGCCAGCGCCAGCGTCATCGCCGCCAGGTACGCGTCCCCGGCACCCACCGCGTGGCTCGCCGGGACCGGGGTGCTGTGGCTGCGGCGGCGTTCGCCGTCGGGCCCGCCGACCACCGCCCCGTCGGTGTCCAGGGTCACCGCGACCACCTCGGCCCCGGTGTGCGCCCGCAGCTCCGCCAGGCGGGACTCGGCGAGCACCGCCCGGTCGACCCCCTCACCCGCGTCCGTGTTCACGGTCACGCCGGTACCGGTGACGCTGAGGCCGTCCCCGGTCATGGCGACCCGGTCCTCGCCGGGTGTCGGCTCACCGGTGGGCCCCAACCGGGTCGGGCCGCCGGGCCGCGTGATCCCGCCGGCCGGGCCGCCGCCGGAGGCCACGCCGACCGTCCCCTCGCCGGGGGCGACGCCGACGGTCAGCTCGGACGGGCCGTCGGACGGGTCGCCGTCGGGGTGGTCCAGGTGCAGGTCGGCGCCGGCCGGCCGGGCCGGGGAGTCGGCGGCGGCGCGGGCCAGCAGACGTGTCGCCTCGGCGAAGCTCGGGGTGACCACGGTGGGCGCGAGTCCCCGCCAGTCGGCCAGGTCGTGGGCGTCGAGCGCGACCGTCGCGTACCGCTCCCGGTTGTCCACCAGCCAGGTGCGGACCGGTGCGGGCAGCCCGCCCAGCCCGTAGTCGCAGACGACCAGGGTCGGTGCCTCCCCGCTGGCGGCGCGCAGTTCCTCGGTGGCGCAGTCCAGCGCGGCGAGCAGTTGTTCGACACCCTCGTGGTCGAGCGCGTCGTCCGGGTCGCCGGAGTCCTCCCGCAGCAGGATCTGGTTTCCGGCGAGCATCCGGCGCTTCACCGCGGTGGGCCGGCCGTGCAGGCCGACCGTGCGGTCCCAGACGCCGGCCCGGTCCAGGCAGTCGTGCAGCTCGTCCCCGGCGGCGTCCGCGCCGACCGGGGCCACCAGCGCGGCCCGGCCGCCCAGCGCGGCCACGTTCACCGCGGTGTTCGCGGCGCCCCCGGCGGCGGAGATCCGCCGCCGCAGGGTGAGGACGGGTGCGGGTGCCTCCCGGCAGAGCCGGTCGGATTCGGCGAACCGCCACTCGTCGAGCATGGCGTCACCGAGGATCAGGACGGGCCGCCCCAGCCAGCTCTCCACGACGCTGGCGAGCCGGCGCTGTTCCGCTGCTGCTCCTGCCATGCCCTTCGGGGTCCCCCGGGTCCGGCGGGTCAAACCTGGGCTGCCTCGACCCAGGCCCTGTCCTTGGCTTCCTTGCGGGCCCGGCCCTGACGGCCGTCGTAGCGGAGGAACGCGGGTAGGGCCGCCGCCAGGGCGACGGTGCCGACGACGCAGAGGACGCCGCCGGAGACGATCGAGCCCTGCACGCCCAGCGGCGTGCGGGCCACCAGTCCGGAGCGGAGCTGGCCGAGCAGCGGACCGGTCGAGTAGGAGAGCAGCTCGATGCCGGCGAGCCGTCCGCGCAGGTGGTCGGGGATGGTCTGGTTCCAGATGATCATCCGGAAGAGCCCGGAGACCATGTCCGCCGCGCCGGCCAGGACGAGGAAGAACAGCGCCGCCCAGAGCGAGCCGACGAGGCCGAAGCCGACGATCGCCAGACCCCACGCGCCGGCGGCGAGAACCACCATCAGGCCGTGCCGGTGCACCCGCGCCGTCCAGCCGGAGCCGAGCGTGGCCAGCAGGGAACCGACCGCCGGGGCGGCGTAGAGCAGGCCGAGCACGGCCGGCCCGCCCAGCTTCTCCGCCATGAACGGGTAGAGCGCCTGGGGCATGCCGAAGAACATCGCGTTGATGTCCACCAGGTAGGTGCCGAGCAGTTCGGGGCGGCTGCGCGCGTACCGGATGCCGGTCACCACCGACCGCAGCGACGGCCGGTCGGCGGCCGGCGGCGGTGGCACCGCGCGGACCAGCGCGAGGCAGACCAGCGAGAACGCGAAGGTGGCCAGGTCGATCGCGTACACCCAGACGAGGTCGACGCTGGCGATCAGCACACCGGCGACGGCCGGTCCGCCGAGCTGCGCGATCTGCATGCGCAGCGAGTTCAGGGCGCTCGCCGCGGGAATCTCGTCGGGGGTCACGACGCGCGGCGTCAGACCCTCCAGCGCCGGCCGTTGCAGGCCGTCGAGGGCCGCGGTCAGGCCCGCCACCAGGTAGAGCAACCACAGCTGCGGCTCCGAACCCAGGGCGTTCAGCAGGAGTACGCCGCAGAGCAGCGTGAAGCCGACCTCCGCGCCGAGCACCAGCAGCCGCCGGTCCAGGAAGTCGGCGAGCGCGCCGCCGACGAAGGCCATCACCAGCAGGGGTACGAGTTCGCAGACCCCGAGCAGCCCCACCAGCAGGGGGTCACCGGTGAGCTGGTACACCTGGTACGGCACGGTGACGTACGTGATGAAGGACCCGAAGCCGGACACTCCCGCGGCGGCGAAGACGAGGCGGAAGTCCCGCGAGGTGCGCAGCGGGGTGACATCCAGCGCCATCCGGCGGAGCATCTCCACGGACGGCATGCTGGCCGACACCCGATGGCCTGTCGACGGGTTTTTCCTGGTGTGCGCGCATGTTCGCGACCGGCAGGGAAAGAAGGCGGGATGACCACGGAAGCCCCGGTGCTGCACCGGCGTCAGATCCGGCTGCTGATGTTCGGCCTGATGACCGGCATGCTGCTCGCCGCGCTCGACCAGACCATCGTGGGCACCGCCCTGCCGACGATCGTCGGTGAGCTGGGCGGCATCAACCACTACTCGTGGGTGGTGACCGCGTACCTGCTCGCCTCCACCGCCTCGACCCCGCTGTACGGGAAGATGGCCGACCTGTACGGGCGGCGGCCGGTGTTCCTCTTCTCGATCGGCACGTTCCTGCTGGGCTCGCTGCTGGCCGGCCTGTCGCAGGACATGACCCAGCTGATCGTCACGCGGGGGATCCAGGGGCTCGGCGCGGGTGGCCTGCTGACCCTGGCGTTCACCATCATCTCGGACGTGGTGTCACCCCGCGAGCGCGGCCGTTACCAGGGCCTCTTCGGCGCCGTGTTCGGGATCGCGTCGGTGGCCGGCCCGCTGGTCGGCGGGTACTTCGCGGAGACCGACTGGCGCTGGATCTTCTACATCAACGTGCCGCTGGGGATCCTCGCGCTCGCGGTCTGTTCCCGGGTGCTGCGGCTGATCCCGTTCACCCGCCGGGACCACGCGATCGACTGGCTCGGCGCCGGGCTGCTGGTGGCCGGGGTGAGCTGCCTGCTGCTCGCCCTGAGCTGGGGCGGCAACGAGTACGCCTGGGGCTCGGGCGTGATCGTCGGGCTCTTCGTCGCCGGCGCGGTGCTCGGGGTGCTCTTCGTGGTCCAGGAGGCGCGGGTCGCCGAGCCGATCCTGCCGTTGCGGCTGTTCCGCAGCGCGACCTTCGCGCTGGCCAACGCGGCCGGCTTCGTGCTCGGTCTGGTGATGTTCGGGTCGATCATCTTCATCCCGCTCTACCTGCAGATCGTCAAGGGCGCCTCGCCGACCCGCAGTGGTCTGCTCATGCTGCCGATGATGGCCGGCATCATCGTCACCTCGGTGCTCACCGGCCGGGCGATGAGCCGCATCGGCCGGTACAAGTGGTTCCCGGTGGTCGGCGCGGCGGTGCTGACGGTCGGGATGCTGCTGTTCACCCGGCTGGAGGTGGACACCTCGCTCTGGGTGGCCTTCGGCTTCATGGTGGTCATCGGCGTCGGCCTGGGCCTGTGCATGCAGTCGCTGATCCTCGCCGTGCAGAACGCGGTGTCCATGCGTGACCTCGGTGCCGGCACCTCGTCGGCCACGTTCTTCCGGTCGCTGGGCGGGTCGTTCGGGGTGGCGATCCTCGGTGCCCTGCTCTCCTCGCGGCTCACCGCCGAACTGGCCGACCGGCTGCCGGGTGCCGTCGCGCAGCTTCCGCCGGACCAGCGGGCGGCGGTCGCGGCCGGCGGCGGCGCGGACGTCTCGATCAACGACCCGGCGACCATCCTGGCGCTTCCCGCCCCGGTGCGTGCCGCGGTCCAGGTCGCCTTCGTCGAGTCGCTGCACCTGGTCTTCCTGACCACCGGGCTGATCGCGATCGTGGCGGTCCTGGTCACTCTGGCCCTGCCGAACGAGAAGCTGCGTGGCGCGGGCCCGGGGGGCGCCACCGGCGGCACCGACGGCCTCGGCGGCGAGGCTCCCGCGGCGGGTGGGAAGCCGCTGGCCAAGGAGTCGAAGGAGGAGGCCGCCGCCGACATGGAGGCGAAGAGCCAGACGCTGCTCTGATTGAGGTATCCCGATGCGGGCGACTGTCGATCATGTAACGCAATCGCGGGTGTGGACGTCCTATGGGGAGGAGCCGTCGCCGACGGCTCCTCGGACGGCCGTCCCGGATCGGTGCGGGACCGCTGGCCGGCGTCGTCGCCGGCTGTTGGCGTGGCGGCGACGGTTTCTGCAACCGGGGGATTCCATTGCCTCACCCTGCTCGACGCCGCGCGTTCCGTTCCGGCGTCGCCCTGCTCACCCTCTCCACGGCCGCCCTCGTCGGCCTGCCGGCCGGTCCGGCCGCCGCCGGGCCCGCGCCGCGGCCCGACCTGAAGGTCGCCCTCGTTCCCGTCACCACCGCCGTCAAGACCCAGAACAATGAGGCCGTGACGGCTCTCCGTGCCGAGGTCACCAACGTCGGCACGGCCACGGTCGAGGACGTCACGGTTGCCTTCAAGCTTCCCGCCGGGAGCGCCATCTACGGCGACCCGTCCTGGCAGTGCGACTACGCGACCTTCGTCTGCACGAACATCCACGGCCCGGTGCCGGCCGGCGGCGCGGCCGAGCCGCTGCGCATCTACTTCTCCCTGCCCCTGGCCCCCGCCGGCACGGTCGCGACCATCGGGGCCGCGGTCTCCACCTCCGTCCGGGAGTCGGCGACCAACAACAACACCGCCCAGCTGAAGACGACGTACGCGGACATCGCGGATCTCCAGCTGAGCGCGGGCGACGCCGCCGGCGCCGGGTCGGAGACCGACGTGTCGATCGAGGGTGGTCCACTGCTCCCGACGTTCACCGCCAAGAACGTCGGAACGGGCACCGCGCAGGACCTGAAGCTGGTCGTCGACCTGCCGGCGGGTGTGACGGTCGACGGCGACCCCGCCAGCGACCCCGGTGCCTGGGACTGTGCGACCGGAACGGACCAGGTGATCTGCACGGCGGGGCCGCTCGCACCGGAAGAGGTCTCCTCCGTCACGCTCGCCCTGCGGGCCGGCCCCGGTGCGGCCGACGAGCGCTTCGCCGTTCCCGGCACCCTGACCAGCTCGAGCCCGGTCTGGCGGGTCGAGCCCGCCCGGTCCGATGCGAATTATCACTACGTCGGCCCGGTGCCGGCTGACATCGCCGTCACCAACGTCGTCCTCCTCGACCAGGAGGTCGGTCCGGGCGAGATCGTGGAGATCGGCGTGGTGGTGGAGAACCTCGCGGACGGGCCGGCCCAGGACGTCCGGGTGCGGCTCGCCCTCGCGCCCACGATCCGCCCGATCGAGGGCGGTGCGGGCAACACGGCTTGGGACTGTGCGCCCGGGCAGGACGCGGAGACCGGTGCCTGGTACTGGGAGTGCACCTACGCGTCGGTGGAGCGGTACCAGTACCACTACCTCCCGCTGTCGGTCACCTTCGACGCGGGCACCCCGGAGGGACAGGTCGCCGTCACCGCCACGGTCCAGTCGGCCAGCGAGGACCTGGACCCGGCGAACAACTCCCGCCAGGCGTTCACCACCTACCGCCCGTAGGAACCCCCACGACGGGCCCCGGACGTCCCCGGACGGCCGGGGCCCGCGTCACTTGAGGATCAGCCGGTTGGTCTGTTCGAAGACGTCCAGGTCGGCGAGCGTCTCCGGGACGCTCGCCGACAGCGGGGTCGGAAGCCGTTCGCGGGGGAAGAAGCCGGCGTCGGTCGTCTCGTCGGTGACCCGGGTCAGATCACCGTCCCACTCCTCGACCCGGAACGCCGCCGTGAAGATCTGGTAGGTGTGGCCGTACAAGTTGGTGTGGGTGCGGTCCGGCCCGGTGTAGAGGGCGAAGGCGCACACCCGCAGGGCGCGCAGCCCGGTCTCCTCGCGGACCTCGCGGACGGCGCAGTCGGCGATCGACTCGCCCAGCTCCATCGCCCCCGCGGGCATCGCCCACTGACCGTTGTCCGAGCGTCGGATCAGCAGGACCCGCCCCGCGTTGTCGCGGACCACGGCGCGGGCGCCGACGAACATCAGCGTCCGGTCACCGGCCAGGGCGCGCAACTGCCCGACGTACGAGTCCGCCCAGGAGATGCTCACCCGGACAATTTACGAGGCTCGCGCCGGGAGGACCGGCTTTCCGGGGTTCCCAACCTGTGACCGCCGACACTAGCTTGTTACCCATGCGTAGCACGATGATGGACGCCCCTCTGCAGGTCTCCCGCATCCTCACCCACGGTGCCACCGTCCACGGCGCGGCCGAGGTCGTCACCTGGACCGGCGCCGAGCCGCGCCGGATGACGTACGCGGAGGTCGGCCGCGCTGCGGCCCGGCTGGCCCACGCGCTGCGGGACGAGTGCGGCGTCACCGGCGACGAGCGGGTGGCGACGTTCATGTGGAACAACAACGAGCACCTGGTGGCGTACTTCGCCGTCCCCAGCATGGGAGCGGTGCTGCACACCCTCAACATCCGGCTCTTCCCGGACCAGGTCGCCTACATCGCCAACCACGCCGAGGACCGGGTGGTGCTGGTCGACTCGACGCTCATCCCGCTGCTGGCCCGGGTGATCGGCGAGATGACCACGGTGCGGCACGTGGTGGTGACCGGCGGCGGCGACCCGTCCCCGCTGGTCGCGGCGGCCGGCGACCGGATCGCCGTACACCACTGGGACGCCCTGCTGGCCGACCGGCCGGAGACGTACGACTGGCCGGAGCTGGACGAGCGCGACGCCGCCGCCCTCTGCTACACCTCCGGGACCACCGGCAACCCGAAGGGCGTGGCCTACTCGCACCGGTCGATCTATCTGCACTCGCTCCAGATCTGCATGCCGGAGGGGTTCGGCCTCGCGCCGACCGACCGGGAGCTGGCGATCGTGCCGATGTTCCACGCCATGTCGTGGGGGCTGCCGTACGCGGCGTTCCTCTCCGGCGCGTCGCTGATCATGCCGGACCGCTTCCTCCAGGCCGCCCCGATCGCCGACATGATCGTCGCCGAGCGGCCCACCCTGGCCGGCGCGGTGCCCACCATCTGGAACGACCTGCTGTCCCACCTGGACAGCCACGACGTGGACACCTCCTCGCTCCGGGAGGTCATCGTCGGTGGCTCCGCCTGCCCGCCGGCGCTCATGCACGCCTTCGCGGAGCGGCACGGCATCGAGGTGATCCACGCCTGGGGGATGACCGAGACGTCGCCGCTGGGCTCGGTGGCCCGGCCGCCGGCCGGGGCGACCGGCGAGGAGGCCTGGCGCTACCGCTACACGCAGGGGCGGGTGCCGGCCGGCGTCGAGGCGCGGATCGTCGGCCCGCTGGGTGAGCCGCTGCCCGCCGACGGGACGTCCGTCGGCGAGCTGGAGGTACGGGGACCGTGGGTGACCGCGCGGTACGTCGGTGACGACGTCCCGGACGAGGAGAAGTTCCGCGACGGCTGGCTGCGTACGGGTGACGTCGGCATCCTCTCGCCGGACGGCTACATCACCCTCACCGACCGCGCGAAGGACGTCATCAAGTCCGGTGGTGAGTGGATCTCCTCGGTGGAGCTGGAGAACGCCCTCATGGCCCACCCGGACGTGGTGGAGGCGTGTGTGGTGGGCGTGCCGGACCAGAAGTGGGGCGAGCGTCCACTGGCCACGGTGGTGCTCCGCGAGGGTGCCTCGGTCGGCGCCGAGGAGCTGCGCGAGTTCCTGGCCGGGTCGGTGGCGCGGTGGCAGTTGCCGGAGCGCTGGGCCGTCATCGACGCGGTCCCGAAGACCAGCGTCGGCAAGTTCGACAAGAAGGTGGTCCGCTCCCGGTACGCCGACGGCGGGCTCAGCGTGCGGGAGCTGACGGCGCCGTAACGTTTTCCGGCACCCCGTCGCCGTTGGGGGTAGGGGCACTCTTCAAAGCATCCCTCCCCAGAGGGCGGCCCCGGCGTTCGCACCGCGCCGGGGCCGCCCGTTTTTTGCGGGGCGACCCGCACCGTCATTCTTGCGAAAGTTGTTCGCCTCTGTCCCGGCGACGGGGAAATCCGCCCTGCTCACGACAGTTCTGTCGGAAGTGCCGAATACGATCGGCCGCATGGCCACCCTCAAGACCGCCCCGACCGACGCCAGCGTCGACGACTTCCTGGCCGACGTGCCGGACGAGGCCCGCCGCGCCGACGCGTACGCCGTCCGTGACGTCCTGACAGAGGTCACCGGCGAGCCGGCGACCATGTGGGGCGACGCGATCGTCGGCTTCGGGCGGCGACACCTGCGCTACGCCAGCGGGCGCGAGCTGGACTGGTTTCTGGTGGGCTTCTCGCCCCGGAAGACGGCCACCACCCTCTACCTGGCCGAGGAGTTCCCCGACAAGGAGGCGCTGCTCGCCCGGCTCGGCCGACACTCCGTCGGCAAGGGCTGCCTGTACGTCAAGCGCCTCGCCGACGTCGACGTCGCGGTGCTGACCGAGCTGGTGCGGGCCTCGGTGGCGCAGGCCCGCACCGATCAGGCCGGCTGACCCGGGGGCACCGTCACCGCTCGTCGGTGGTGCTGATCAGCACCTTGCCGACCACGCCGTTCTCCACCGCCACGTGCGCCGCCGCCGTCGCCTCCAGGGAGTAGTGGTGCAGCGGCAGCCCCGCCTCCTGACCGACCCGGATGCCTGCCTGCGCGGCCGCCGCCGCCACGTCGTTGACCGCGTGGGCCTTCGCCGCCTTGGGCTCGGTGTAGACGAGGACGAACTGCCAGCGGGCGTTGTGCACCATCAGCGGCCGGATCGGCAGCGTCACCTCCGCCCCGCCGTCGTCGGCGTAGACGCACACCGCCCCGCCGTGCCGGACGAGCTGCGCGTCCACGGCGGCGTTGTGGGCGGCGGCCACCTCGACGATGGTGTGGACCCCGTCGGGGGCGATCTTGCGGACCTCCTCGACCACGTCCTGTTCCCGGTAGTTGATGACGAAGGAGGCCCCGGCCGCCGCGGCGAGCTGCGCCTTCTCCGCGCTGCTCACCGTGGTGACGACGCAGGCGTCCGCCCAACGGGCGAGCTGGATCGCCGCGTTGCCGACGGCACCCGCGCCGCCCTGCACCAGCACGACGTGGTCGCTGAGCGCGCCGGCGTGCAACTTGTCGGGCATGTACTCCCCGGCCGTCAGGCACCGGTGCGCGGTCAGGAACGGGATGCCCAGGGCGGCGCCCAGGTCGAAGGAGGCGTCGCCGAGGCGTACCGCCTGGCGGACCGGGACCACCGTGTACTCGGCGGCGGTGCCCCACGGCCGTTGCCACGCGGCCTCCCACAGCCAGACGCGCTCACCGATCAGGGCCCGGTCGACGCCCTCGCCGACCGCCTCGACCACCCCGGCGCCGTCCTGCCCGGGGGTCTGCCAGCCGGCCGGCAGCGGCCACTGTCGCCGCGCCTTCCAGTCCGTCGGGTTCACCCCCGAGACGGCCACCCGCACCAGCACCTCGCCGGGCCCCGGCTCGGGCACCGGCCGATCCACCAGTTGCAGCACCGAGGCGTCGCCGGTGCGCTCGTACACGATCGCCTTCAACCCCGTCTCCTCACCTGCGACGCGACGCGCGGCTCGGCGCGCCGTCGGCTGGGTACCCGGCCGATCCCCGCTCATCCCGGAAGCCCCGGAAACCGTACAACGGGGTAGTCGGCGGGAGGGATGGGTCATGCGACACAGGGTGCTGGAGAGCGACGTCGAGCCCCCGAGTACCGAGCGGCCGTCCGGGGAGCCCGACGTTCCACCCGGGGACGCGCCGGGGCCGGACGGCCGCCAGCGGCCGTACCTGCCCCGATCGAGCCGGAGCCGGTCGATCTGACCGGCGTCAGCCGAGCTGCTCCACCGTCTCCGGAGTCAGGTCGCCGATCGAGTCGAGCACCGCCGCAGCCGCCTTCACGGCGTCCGGGTCCAGCGGGTACGACCCGTGCGGCACCGCCACCACCGTCATGCCGGCGGCGGCGGCCGACCGTACGCCGTTGGAGGAGTCCTCCACCGCCACGCAGCGCGCCGGGTCGACGCCGAGCCGTTCCGCGACGGCGAGGTAGACGTCCGGCGCCGGCTTGCCGTGCGCGGTCTCCTCCGTCGACAGGGTCGCGCCGAACGCGTCGGTCAGGCCCGTCGCGTGCAGCGCCGCCGCGATCAGCCGGGTCGGCGACGAGCTGGCCAACCCCAGCGGCCACCGTCCGGCCACGCGGCGCACGACGTCGTCCGCGCCGTCGATGAGCGGTACGCGCGCCGCGTACCGCCGGGTCATCTCCTCCACCACCTCGGCGGCGACCTGCTCGGCGGTCCGGTCGACGCCCAGCTCCCCGCTGAGGTAGGCGGCCCACTCGCCGGTGCTCATGCCCATCAGCCGGCGCTGGGTGTCCGGCTGCCAGGCGCCGCCGTGCGCCGCCACGTACGCGCGCCGGACCTCCTCCCAGACCGGCTCCGAGTCCACGATCACGCCGTCCAGGTCGAAGATCACCGCATCCGCCACGTGCCCATCCTGCCCGACGGGGGGCGCGACGGTCAGCTCTGCGGCGCGGGCAGGCCGATCGGACTGTCCGCCGGGATGACCGTGTGCGCGGCCCGGGCTACCGGGTCCAGCAGCTCACGCAGGCGGTCGGTGCGGTCCGGGCCGAGGACCAGCCAGGGCCGCGCGGCGGCGGCGTCGGTGGCGTCCTCGACGGCCTGGTGCGCGGCCCTGCCGTGCTCGGTCGGCTCGCCGTCGCCGGTGAGCCAGCCGCGGTCGGCCAGCCGGCCGCGCGCCGCGGCCCACTGGTCCTCGGTCCAGCCCCGGCCGAGCAGGTTCAGCGGGGACGTCCCCAGCGCCACCTTCCAGGCGAGGATCTCCACGGGGTCGAGGTCGGCGGCGACCAGCGCCCCGACGTGCCCGTCGCCGCGGTGCTCCCGCAGGGTTGTCGCGGCCTGCCAGAGCCGGGCCAGCGGGTACTCGCCCCGCGGCAGTGCGGCGTTGGCCGCGCCGAGCACCCGCCCGGCCGGCTCCAGCTCACCGGCCGCGGTCTCCAGCAGGTCGGCGGCCTCGACCAGGTGCGTCTCGGGTAGCTCGTACGTCAGTTCCGCGAGCGCCTGCACGGCACCGGTGAGCCGGGCCCGCAGCGCCTCCTCCGGCGTGGCGAGTCTCCACACCGCCGGCAGCGCCCGGGCGACCATGTGCGGGGCGAAACTGAAGAACGCCGCGACCACCGGTGCGGCCCCGGTCGGGCCGAGCGGAGCGGCCCGGCCGGCGAAGTAGCCCCGCCAGTAGCCGCGCAACCCGACCGCCTCGTACGCGGCCCGGGCACGGGGATGGAAGTAGGTGACCGCGTGCACCGGCTCGAAATGCGTCCACATCAGCCGGGCGGTCCGCCCCGGGTCGTCCAGCGCCGTCACGTGCACCTCCGCGTCCGGTCGGATCGTCACCCCGGGCGGTCGAACCGACCGGGGTGACGCCGAACCTACTGCCGTGGGGTGACGGGACGAAAGCCCTCTGTGGGCAACTGCATCGTCACAGGGCGACGATCGAGATTCCGCGCCGATTACTGCGCGCCGAGGACGTCCACGACGAAGCGCAGCGGACCGGTCGGGCGACCGCTGGAGGCGTCGTTGCCGTACGCCAGCTCGGCCGGGATGTCGAGCTGCACGCGGCTGCCGACGGTGACCCCGACGAGGCCCTGGTCCCAGCCGGGGATGACCTGACCGACGCCGATCGGGAAACTGGCCGGCTCGCCCCGGCTCCACGAGGAGTCGAACTCCTTGCCGTCGGCGTAGAACACGCCCACGTAGTTCGTGGTGATCGTCTGGCCCTTCTTGACCGCCGGGCCGGTGCCCTTGATCAGCGGGGTGACGACGAGCTTGGTCAGCTCACCCTTGCCCGCCTCCACCTTCGGCTGGGTGTTCAGCGCCGGGTCGGCGCCCGCCGGCAGCGGCGCGCCCGCGCCCGCCGGGGCGGCCGAGGCCGACTCGCCGGCCGGCGCGCTCGCCGACGCGCCGGCCGACGGGGTGGACGCGGCCTGGTCGGTGGAGTCGTCCTTGCCCTGACCGACGATCACGAAGACGGTGATCAGCACGGCCACCACGGCGACACCGGCGAGCCCGCCGGCCCACGCCTGGCGGCGGCGCTTCGCCTCGGCCGCCTTCTGCGCGGCGAGCTGGGCGGCCAGGCGCCGCTCCGACTTCTGGGACCGGTTCTGCGTACGCTCGCTCACGGCGTCGACTCCCTGTTCGAAAGGTGGTGGCCGGCATCCGTGTGCCGGGGGGAAAGCCGACGCACACGGTACCCGCCCGACCGCTTCCCGTGCATGTAAGGAAGGGCCCCCCGTTAACGCCTGCGGTAGAGGAAGGGCCCCTTCTTAACGCGGGTCGGGCACCACCATGAAGTCGGTCACGAACGAGGTGACCCCGCCGTCGGCGTCCCGTCCGATCCAGGTGCCGTAGCAGCCGTCACCCCAGCCCGACGACACGGTCACCACATTGGCCCCGTCCGCCCCGTCGGGCTCGGCGATCACGAGACCGGGCACCGGCCCGTCCGCTGGCAGGCCGGCGATGAAGACGTCCTCCACCCGGTCGTGGTCCCAGGTCTCCAGCACCGCCATCGCCGCCGGGTCGGCGAGCGTGCCGGTGCCGCTGTCGACCCCGTACCCGAAGTAGTCGTCCGCGTCCAGCGCGGCCATGTCCTGGTCGCCGGCCACCGCCATCTCCCAGCCGACGGTCCGCGCCTCGCGGATCACCAGCTCCAGGGCCGCGACCCGGCGGTCGACCTCCGCGCCGTCCTCCCGCAGCACCGCGGCGACCCAGACCCGCGCCGGGTAGCTGCCGGGTGGCACGGCGACCGTGAACGGCTCCGACTCCGGGCAGACCAGGGGATCGCAACCGATCACCCGCCCGGACGGCAGGACGACCGGACCCACCGGGTGGACCTCCATGACGTACGAGCCGTGCTCGTCGGTCCAGCGTCCGCCGGGCGTGAGCAGCCGGTCCAGGTCGGGGGTGTACGGCATCGGGGTCCTCTCGGCGGGTGGCCGGCGGAGCGTACCCGCCCCGGTCCCGACGCCCGTGCGGGGAGCGGTCCCGGGAGATCCCGGTGGAGTTCACCCGACGGCGGTACCTTCGCAGACATGGCGATCCTCACCGATGAAGACCTAGCCCTGCTGGCCGAACCGCAGCTCGCCCACGTCGCGACCGTCGAGCCCGACGGTTCGCCGCACGTCACGCCGGTGTGGGTGGACACCGACGGCGAGCACATCATCTTCAACACCGCCAAGGGCCGGGTGAAGTACGAGAACATCCGCCGCAACCCGGAGGTCGCGGTGTCCGTGGTGGACAAGGAGAACGACTTCCGCACCCTCTGGGTGAAGGGCACCGCCGAGCTGGTCGACGAGGGCGCCGACGCGCACATCGACCGGATGGCGAAGAAGTACCTCGGGCAGGACACCTACCCGTTCCGCCAGGCGGGCGAGGAACGGGTGATCGTCCGCATCCGCCCCAGCCAGAAGCTCGGCCGCGGCTGAGGTGCAAGGAAGGGCCCCTTCTTAACGCGACGTGTTAAGAAGGGGCCCTTCCTCTACCGCAGGCGTTAAGCGGGGGCCCTTCCTTACACCTCACGCGGTTTTGCGGGCGGCCTTCTTCGGGGCGGCCTTCTTGGCGGCGGGCTTCTTCTCCGCCTCGGTGGCCTTCTTCGGGGCCGCCTTCTTCGCGGCGGTCTTCTTCGGCGCGGCCTTCTTCTCGGCGGTCTTCTTCGGCGCGGCCTTCTTCTCGGCGGCCTTCTTCTCCGCCGCCTTCTTCTGCGCCGAGCGGGCCGCCGAGATCGGCGTCGGCTCGCCGCCGCCACCGGCGCGCTCCGGCGCCTCCTCGCCGCGGGCCGCCCGGGCCCGCTCCACGGACGCCTTCAGGGCCGCCATCAGGTCCACCGCCGCCGCCGGGGCCGCCTCGACCTCCTCCGGCTGGACGACCTCGCGGCCCTCCACCTTCGCGTCGATGACCTCCTGCAACGCGGCGCGGTAGTCGTCGGTGAAGGCGTCCGGCTGGAACTCGCCGGCCATCGAGTCGATCAGGGAGCTGGCCATCGCCAGCTCCGGCGGCCGGACCTTGAGGTCCTCGTCCAGGAAGCCGAAGTCCGGCTTCCGGATCTCGTCCGGCCAGAGCATCGTGTTGAGCAGGAGCACGCCCTCGCGGACGCGGAGGGTGGCGAGCTGCTCCCGCTGGCGCAGCGCCACCTTGACGATCGCCACCCGCTCGGAGTCGGTCAGGGCGTCTCGCAGCAGCACGTACGGCTTGGTGGCCGCGCCGTCGGGCTCCAGGAAGTACGCCTTGTTGTAGAGGATCGGGTCGACCGACTCGGCCGGCACGAACTCCAGCACGTCGATCGCGTGCGAGGTGGTCAGCGGCAGGTCGGCGAAGTCTTCGTCCGTCAGGATCACCATCTCGCCGCCGCCGATGTCGTAGCCCTTGGCGATGTCGTCGTAGGTGACCTCTTCGCCGCAGACCTGACAGGTGCGCTTGTAGCGGATCCGGCCGCCGTCGTCGCGGTGCACCTGGTGAAAACGGATGTCCTTCTCCTCGGTCGCGGAGTAGAGCTTCACCGCGATCGAGACCAGCCCGAAAGAGACCGCTCCCTTCCAGATCGTCCGCATCCCGCTCTCCCTTCCCCGGTATCGACCATGCTCGCATCCGATCGAACCGGGCGCGAGGTGTTCCGCCTGCTACTACAGTCGGATCGTGCCCGGCGCGCCGCTCAAGCCGATGCTCGCGATGACCGGGCCCCTCCCGGCGGGTGACGGCTGGGCGTACGAGTTCAAGTGGGACGGCGTCCGGGCGCTCGCCGACATCTCCGGCGGCCACCAGCACCTGTACGCCCGCTCCGGCGTGGAGATCACCGTCGCGTACCCGGAGCTGATCCCGCTGGCCGAGCAGGTCGACGACGCCCTGCTCGACGGCGAGGTGGTGCTGTTCAACCAGACCGGTCAACCCTCGTTCACGGCGTTGGCCGAGCGGATGCACGTGCGGAACGCCGCCAAGGCGGCCCGGCTGGCGGCCACCGTCCCCGTCACGTACATGATCTTCGACCTGCTGCGGTTGCGCGGTGAGGACCTCACCGGCTGGTCGTACCGCGAGCGGCGGGCGGCGCTCGACGGCCTGGGGCTGGGCGCGGCCCGGTGGGCGGTGCCGCCGGTCTTCCCGGACGGCCCGGCCACCTACGAAGCGGCCGGTGAGCACGGCCTGGAGGGGGTGATGGCCAAGCGGGTCGAGTCGGTCTACCGGCCGGGTGTGCGCTCGCCGGACTGGGTGAAGGTCAAGCTGGAGGTCACCGGGGACTTCGTGGTCGGCGGCTGGCGACCGGGCGCGCGGAAGATCGGCGGGTTGCTGGTGGGGGTGCCCCGGCCGGACGGGCGGCTCACCTACCGGGGGCGGGTCGGCGGCGGGATCGGCGCGGCGATCGAGCGGGAGCTGCTGCGCGAACTGGAGCCGCTGCGCACCGGCGCGTCACCCTTCGCGGACGACGTGCCGCGCGAGGATGCCCGTGGCGCGGTCTGGGTAACTCCCCGGGTGGTGGTGGAGGTGAAGTACGGCCAGCGCACCCCGGACGGGCGGCTGCGGTTCCCCCGGATCCTGCGCCTGCGCCCGGACAAGCCAGCAGAGGAGGTCGACGATGCCAGCTGACCGGTTCAGGGTGGACGTCGAGGGGCGCACGCTGGAGTTGTCCAACCTGGACAAGGTGCTCTACCCGGAGGCGGGGTTCACCAAGGGCGAGATCATCGACTACTACACCCGCATCGCCCCGGTGCTGCTGCCGCACCTGGCCGACCGGGCGCTGACCCGGATCCGCTTCCCGAACGGCGTCACCGGCGGCTCGTTCTTCGAGAAGAACGCACCGGCCGCAACCCCCGACTGGGTACGCACCGAGCGGCTGCCCGCCCCCGGCTCCACCAAGGGGCGGGAGACCATCGACTACGTGGTCGCCGACGACCTGCCCACCCTGGTCTGGTTGGCCAACCTCGCCGCGTTGGAGCTGCACACGCCGCAGTGGAAGGTGGGCGAGCACCCGGACATGATGGTCGTCGACCTGGACCCGGGCGCGCCGGCCGCCCTGAAGCAGTGCTGCCAGGTCGCGCTGCTGATGCGGGACCGGCTTGCTCTCGACGGCGTCGAGTCCTACCCGAAGACCTCCGGGAAGAAGGGCATGCAGCTCTGCTGCCCGATAAGCGCCACCCAGTCGTCCGATGTCGTTTCCGACTACGCCAAGCGCATCGCCCAGGAGTTGGAGCAGGCGCATCCCAAGCTGATCGTGTCGAAGATGGCGAAGAACCTGCGGCCGGGAAAGATCTTCATCGACTGGAGCCAGAACAACGCGGCGAAGACGACGGTGGCGCCGTACTCGCTGCGGGCCCAGTCGGTGCCGTCGGTGTCGACGCCGCTGACCTGGGACGAGGTGGAGGCCGGAGCGGCGGGCAAGCGGCCGGCGACGAAGCCGTACACCGCGACGGAGGTGCTCAAGCGGGTCGAGAAGCAGGGGGACCTGCTGGCCCCCCTGCTCGACGGCGGCCCCGAACTGCCCGGCTGACGACCACCACCGGCGTCACTGGACGTCGGCGGGGCCGCTGGTCAGCCAGCCGGCCAGGTGGTGAAGGAGATCCGGGCGTTCAGGTTGGCCGGGACACCGAAGTACGCGTAGCAGTTGACCAGAACCCGGGTGTCGGGTCCAGCGCTTCCCCAGCCGGCCACCACGCACCAGCCGCGTGGCCGGCTGCCTTCCAGGTTGTCCAGGTGGGCGTTCGCGAGGGCGGTGCCGAAGGCGGTCGCCGTGCCCTGAAAGGCGATCTCGTAGCGGCCGGTGCCGAGATGCCGGCCGGACGCGCCGGTGGACCAGCTACCGACGGTCGAGTTGTAACCGTCGCCGCTGATCCGGCCGTCGGAAATCCAGTTGGCGTAGAGGGTGCCGCTGGCGAACCGGGGGCCGGTGGCGCGACCGAGCAGGTCGACGCGGGAGCCGTAGGTCACCGTGAAGAGCGCGTCGACCGGGTTGCCGGCCGCGTTGACGCACCACACCTGCCGACTGTCAGGCCAGCCGGTCTGGCAGTGCACGGCGGTGCTGCCGAGCGCCGTCACGTGCGTCATCGGGAAGGTGTACCCGACCTCGGTGTCCGGGTTCGGGTTCAGGTGAAAGCGGTACCGGCCGGTGCTCAGCCGCTCGTAGCTGATCACTCCGCCGGTGGAGTCGTACCGGTAGGAGCTGGGGATCGTCCGTACCCCCGTCGGCACCGTCTGGTCGGTCACGAAGTACGCCAGCCGGCCCCGACTGACCTGCCGCACACTGGTGAAGCTGGCCACGAACCGGCTGTCCGTCGGGGTGCCGGTCGCCGCGAAGCAGCGCACCAGGATCAGTTGGTCGTCGCCGCCGAGGAGACTCGGGTACCAGGCGGTGACGGTGCAGTGGACCGGCCCACCGCCGTACGCGACGGCGTGCGCGACCCCGCCGGTGGTGGCCGCCCCTTCGAGGATCACCGTGTAGGCCCCGGTCCCGGTCCGCCTGACGAAGACGTCCCCGCCGGTGGAGTTGGCGGTGTAGCCGCCGCCGGGCCGGTACTCGGCGGTGGTGGTGGGCGAGTTGGCCCAGACCGTGGCGGTCACCGGCTGATAGGTCGTGGGAAGCGGCTCTCCCGAGGCGGGTGCCGGCGCGACCAGTCCCGCTCCGATCAGCAGCGCCGCGAGCACCGCCCCGCCCCGGCGCAGCCGCGGCGTCCCGCTTCGTCCATCTGATCGCATGACAGCAGACCTCCCACGGGACCACGGGCGTGGTGTCGGTCGACGGGCCGTATGCCCGCCTCGTCGCGAGTCTCCCAGCGCCTGTCAAGGCGTGAGGTGCGCCGCCGCTGTCCGACATGCCCGGCCGGTGACTGCTCACGTGCAGACGATCATGCTTCCGGCCGACGGCGGTCGTTAGGGTGAACCGATGACCGGTCTGACCCTTGCCGCCGCCGGGCCCGTCGGCACCGAAGCGCCGCTGCTCACGTACGTCGACGACGCGACCGGCGAGCGGGTGGACCTGACCGCGCGGCAACTCGGCAACTGGGCGGCGCGCAGTGCCGGCCTCCTGCGGGACGGCTGCGGCCTAACCCCGGGCAGCCGTGTGGCGGTGCTGCTGCCGCCGCACTGGCGTACCGCCGCGGTTCTGCTCGGCGCCTGGTCGGTGGGCCTGGCGGTGTCGTTCCGGCCGCGCGCCACGGCCGGGTTGCCGGTCCTGGAGCCGGGCGGCGACCTGCCGTACGACGCGGTGTTCGTGACCCCGGAGCGGCTCGACGACTGGCTGGAGGACGTACCCGAGGGGACGCACCGCTACCTGGTCGGGAACGGGCCGCTGACCGACCGGCCCGTCGGCTGGCTGGACTGGTCGGCCGAGGTGCTCCGGCACACCGACACGCCACCGGACCACGCCTCGATCCGCTCGTCGGACCCGGCCAGCCCGGACGGCACCAGCTACGGCGAGTGGGGTGCCCTCGCCGCCGAGGTCGCCGGTCAGCTCGACCTGCGTGCCGGCGACCGGCTGCTGGTCGACGCGGCCGAGCACGACCTGCCGCTGAAGTGGCTGCTCGCGCCGCTGGCGGCCGGAGCGGCGGTCGTGCTCTGCACCAATCTCGATCCAGCCCGCCGGGACGCGGTGATCGCCGCCGAACAGGTCACCCGCGTTCTCTGACGCCCGACGGTGGGCATCGCCGTTACGCATGTCCTCCGCTTCGTGCCGGTCAGTGTCACGCGTACCTCCTCGACTCGGCCAGGCGATTCAGCCGCTGCGGGTCTGTTGCCGAACGGCAATGACGTGGTCTTATACCTGGACGACGACGTCATTGCCCGCAACATGACAACCCCGCGTCGGATCCGCACCCCCTTCTCGAAAGGTGCATCGATGCACAGGAGACCTACCTTCCGACTGGCGGTCCTCACCGCTACCGCCGCCACCTTCCTGGCGGGCGGTGGAACCTCCGCAGCGGTGGCCACGGCAGCCCCCGTGACCGCCTCCCCGGGCGTCGAGGCGTGCGAGCCGGGTGCCGACGAGCACAGCGTGGCCCGGGTCGCCGAGGGCGCCACCGCGCAGGAGCCGGAGCTGTACTCCAAGAACGAGGCGAACGCGTACGGCGTCATCAAGGACTCGCCGCGCCTGGCCAACGGCAGCGTCACCGTGCCGACGGTCTTCCACCTGATCTCCGATCACCCGCTCACCGCGGCGGAGACGACCCGGTTCAACACCATGATCGCGGACCAGATGGAGGTGCTCAACGACTCGTTCGCCGGCACCACGGCCCCGGATGCCGCCGACACGCCGTTCCGGTTCGACCTGGTGGACACGAACTATGTGGTGAACAGCGACTGGTACACCGTCGTGCCCGGCAAGAACGAGCGGGACATGAAGAAGGCGCTGTACACCGGTGACTCCCAGACCCTGAACATCTACGCGGCCAACATCGGCGGCGGGCTCCTCGGCTGGGCGTACTTCCCGAAGGGCTACAACAACGGCCGCGACTTCATCGACGGCGTGGTCATCCTGGACGAGTCGATGCCGGGCGGCACCGCCGGCAAGTACGCCCTCGGTGACACGCTGACGCACGAGGTCGGGCACTGGCTGATGCTGGAGCACACCTTCGCGCACGGCTGCTCCGCGTCCGGCGACTTCGTCGCGGACACCCCGCGCGAGGCGCACCCGCAGTTCAACTGCCCGGTCGGCGCGGACACCTGCACCGCACCCGGGCTCGACCCGATCCACAACTTCATGGACTACACGCAGGACTCCTGCATGAACATGTTCAGCGCCGGACAGGCGGACCGGATGAGCGACGCCTGGGTGGCGTTCCGTGCCGGTGGCGCCGGCTGACGTAGCACCAGCAGTGGTGGCGGCCGGTCGTTGACCGGCCGCCACTTTTGTTCAGTCGAACGCGGCGGCGAACATGCCCGGCTGGTAGGAACCGCCGCGCTGGTGCACGATCACGGCGAGCCGGTTGGCCGCGTTGATCAGCGCGACCAGGGCGACCAGAGCCGCGATCTGGTCGTCGTCGTAGTGCTTGCGGACCTGCGCCCAGGTCTCGTCGGACACGCCCTGGGAGGCGTCGGCGAGGCGGGTTCCCTCCTCGGCGAGTGCCAGCGCGGCCTGCTCGGCCTCGGTGAAGACGGTGGACTCGCGCCAGGCGGCGACCAGGTGGAGCCGGACCCCACTCTCGCCCTCAGCCACGGCCTCCTTGGTGTGCATGTCGATGCACCAGCCACAGCCGTTGATCTGGCTGGCCCGCAGCGACACCAACTCCTGCGTGGCCTTCGGCAGCGGCGACTGCTGGATCACCAGGCCGGCGTTCGCGAACCGCTTGAAGAACTTCATGGCGGTCTCGTTGTCGAACATGTTGAATCGGGCGTCCATGGTTCCGTCCTTCGCTTCCGGTGTTCGATGGGACGAACACGAGATGCCGGCGAGCAGCGCCCCGTGACGGTGCGGCCCGGTGACGACGGCCACAGCCGGTAGGTGTCACAGAACGGCCGAGTGCGGCATCTGATGGGTGACGTAGTCGAGAGCGAAGAGGAGTCACCCATGGTGGGCACGCCGCAGAACGCCGCCGCCGATGACCGCCCGGACCCGGCCACCGAGGCGTTCGTCGCCCACCGCAACCTGCTCTTCACCGTCGCGTACGAGATGCTCGGCTCGGCCGCCGACGCGGAGGACGTACTCCAGGAGACCTGGCTGCGATGGGCGGGCGTCGACCTCGGCGAGGTCCGCGACCAGCGCGCCTACCTGGTCCGCATCACCACCCGCCAGGCACTCACTCGACTGCGTACGCTCAGCCGCCGCAAGGAGTCGTACTTCGGCCCCTGGCTGCCCGAGCCGCTGCTCACCGCCCCCGACGTCGCCGAGGACGTCGCGCTGGCCGACAGCGTCTCGATGGCGATGCTGCTGGTGCTGGAGACCCTCGCGCCGACCGAACGGGCGGTGTTCGTACTCCGGGAGGTGTTCGACCTCGGGTACGACGAGATCGCCGAAGCCGTCGACAAGAATCCCGCCGCCGTCCGTCAGATCGCCCACCGGGCACGGGCACACGTCGCGGCGCGCCGGCCCCGCCAGGTCGTCTCCGCGACCGAGACCCGGTCCGCGCTCGACGCGTTCCGGCGGGCGGTCGAGACCGGCGACATCCAGAACCTGCTCGACATCCTCGCGCCGGACGTGGTCCTGCTCGGCGACGGTGGCGGCGTCAAGCAGGCCGTCCCGCGGCCCATCCTCGGCGCCGACAAGGTGGCCCGCCTGCTGACCGGCGGGTGGGGCAAGGTCACGGCCAGCACGTCGTGGCAGCCGACGCACATCAACGGCCACCCGGCGCTGATCCTCCACCTCGACGGTGCCCTGGACACCGTCCTGGCGCTGCGCGTCGACGACGGCCTCATCACCGGGATCTACGCCGTGCGCAATCCCGAGAAGCTGTCCCACATGGAACGGGAGACGGTGCTCAGCCGCCTCTCCGGGACGTGAGCGTCCGGGCGGTGGTCTCTGCGTGCGCCACTGTCGAGCTGATGTCGTGGATGAATCACCGCGGCCGGGGCCTCGGCGTCCGCCGGGTGCAGGCCGAGGTGTGCTCCACCGGCAGCGCACACCGGCCGCCGCCGTCCGGCAGCGGCCGATCGCAGAAGACCCAATGGCGTACGCCCTGCTCGTCCTCGGCCGACACGGTCACCCCGCCCGGCTCGACGTGAGCGCTGAGCCGGGCCAGCACGCGGGCGGCGGTCCGGGCGAAGATCCGGGCCCGGAGCAGGTCGGGTGCCGTGACCGGCAGGTGGATCACCCAACGCTCGGTCATCGGTAACGGTGGCTCGCCGACTGGGCGCTCTGCCAGGTGCGGAGGGCGTTCTTGATGCGTACGTTCTCCTCCTGCACCGCGACCAGGGCGGTCTGCGCGGTGGCCAGTTCGTCGGCGACCCGGTGCAGGAAGGCGCGGATCTCGACGGGGTCGAGGCCGCGCCGGCGGACGCTGAAGCACCGGTCGCGGATCTGCCAGGGGCGGAGCTGGGTTGTGTCTCGCGTCGGACGTGGTTCCTCGCGTCGGCTCGCCAGCCGGCGGATCAGGTCGCGCACGGGGGGACCGCCCTTCGTCGGGTCGCGTCGGAGTGGAAGGGGCGGCCTCCGCCGGTTGCGGTCGGCGGAGGCCGCCCCGCCCTGCCACCGCAGCCTCGATCGGCGGTACGGCAACAGGGCTGCCTATCTATTGCTGAACTCGTCCGTCGGGTACTGGCACGGCTGACGAGGGAAGCCAGCCGTGCCAGCGGTGTGGACGCCCAACCGGGAGGCCGGCTGCCTACCAGGCGATCCGATACCGGACGTCCGAGGAGCAACATACAATGCAAAGCATACGAAGAGCAAGAACCAAGCATGCTAAGCAGGCGAAGTGTTGGCTAGCGGAGCGTCGGCGTGGGAGGATCTTGGGGCCTACCAGGAGTTGCCATGCCCCGAATCTCAGACCGCCAGCGCATTGCCCAGGACATCCGCGACAAGATCGCGTCGGGGGAGTACGGCCCCGGCGCGAAGCTGCCTTCCCTGCGTGAGATGTCCGCGCACTACGGCGTGTCCGCCGAGCCGGTCCGATCCGCTTTGCTGATCTTGCAGGCTGAGGGGCTGGTCGAAGGTCATCAAGGTAAGGGCGTGTACGTGACTGAGACTCGGCCAGCGACCGACTAACTGGCGTTGACCTGCTGCGGTAGCCGCGTACTCCGTGTCGATCGTGTCGCGGGAGACAACGGTGTAGACCGCGGTGAAGCGGAAGATCGGCGCGGGCAGCAGGTGCACCTCGTCGTAGACGACCAGGCCCCAGTCGCGGGCCCGCAACTTGCTAACGAACCGTTAAATCTCATTGCCTGGTTCGACGCATGCCCGCCGATTGCGTTGTCGTTCGATTCACCAGCTCACCGGCCGGTGCGTCGATCAACAACATCACGGAAATCGATTAAGGCAACACTCTGCACAGTGTTACGGCAATGACCGGGACTGCAGCGAACCGCACCGTTGCCCTAGTGTCCTTCTCGCAGCAATTGACGCTGCCGCATCAACGGGGGATGCGCTCTTCAACGCATTGAGTTTCGGCGTCATCATGACTGCCATCGCGCTACCGTGCGTTGTCGCACAGACGCGCTCAATGTGTCGCCTCCCTGTTGGTGCGGAAATCACACGGGAGGAAACTGAAGTGAGATTGAAAAGGGCAGTGGGAGTCCTGGTGGCGACGATGGTCGCCTCGGTCTTCGGCTTCGCCGGCACCGCAGCGGCGGCTACGGACGTCAGCGTGCCGACCGCAGCGAACCGGACGGCAGGTGTCGCCATCGCGGATCCGGTCGCCAAGGCGGCGACGGAGGACCCGGACACGTTCGCGGCGACGGTGGATGCGGTCGAGCCCTACCTCGTCGCCGACCGTGGGGGCAACCTCCGCTTGGCCGTGCCGGCGCAGGTCGCCAGCGACCTCGACGCTCAGGCGCTCGCGGCTCTGCAGCACAGTGTGCAGGTGTTCAACGACCTGAACCAGGGCGGCGCGGTGACCGACGTCTCGGACGCGGAGCCGTTCGGCATCCCCAGCGCGATCGCGAAGTTCGTCAAGAAGTACTGGAAGCAGATCGTCGACATCGCGAAGAAGTCGGGGAAGTGGGCCTGGTACAAGTCGGCGCAGTGCTCCGCTGGGGCGCTGAACGCGCTGTACAAGGCGTACGGCGGTAACCCGGCTGGTATCGCCGAGGACATCAAGGTCGCGATCGCTATCGCCGGAGCGGGCTGCGTCGCCAACCTTTAGCCAGGTGCCTTCGATGCGCCGAGGGTGGCTCGTCCGCTTTGTGCAGGCGGGCCACCCCGTGCGCGAGGAGGCATGCGATGATGGTCGATCGAAGGTCGACGACGTCGGTCGAGCCACATGGAGAATGAGCGCAGGAACCATGCTGAATCCGTTATCTCCGGTACGCCGATGGATGGTCCGCACAGCCTTGCTGGTTCTGTTCTGGGGAATTGCCGCAGCGGCATCCGTGATGCTCGGCCACGGCATTGCTTTCTCCTTGTTCGGAATCTGTGTCCTGCTGTTGGTCGTGGCCGCCGACTGGATTGCGATCGTCGGTGGTGCCCGTAGGTCGTCCCCGCAGGACGACGAGGATCGATCCGACCGGCCAGCGGTCTAGCCCGTGAAGGTCGAAAATCAGCTGACCTACGATCGGCTGGCGCGACTGGGCTTCCATCGGTGGTGGACGCCACCGGCCGCCGTGCTGGCCGTGTTGTTGGTCGCCGCCGTGGCGGCCTGTGGGCTGGTGGCCATCGCCCTCACCGTGACGTGGGCGCTCGGCGGACGGATCGACGACAGCGCGTCGATCGGCAGTCCCCTGGTCGACAACATCCTGGCGCTGGCGTCTCTCGCCCTGTTCATCCCGGTCACCCTCGGTGTCGCGCGACTGGTGCAGCGGCGGCCGGCAGGGACGCTGCACTCCGTGGCCGGTCGGCTGCGCTGGCGGTGGTTCGCCGTGTGCGGATGCCTGGCCGTCGCCGTGGCGGTCCTGATCATGGTGGCGTTGGTCCTGGTCTACGACGACGGGGCCGAGCTGCGGCTGACTATCGACCCGTGGCGGTTCCTCGGGCTCACTCTGCTGCTCATCGTCCTGGTTCCGCTGCAGGCGGCCGGTGAGGAGTACGTCGCCCGGGGGTTCCTCCTGCAAGCCCTCGGGGCGTACCACCGCTGGGTCGGCATCATCGGCTCCGCTCTGGCGTTCACCCTGCTGCACGGCCTCGGCACCTGGTCCGGGTTCGTGGCCCTGTTCGTCGGTGCCATCATCTGGGCGATGCTGGTCATCCGGACCGGAGGTCTCGAGGTGTCCATCGCCGCACACGCGGCGACCAATCTGTTCGCCTTCGTCGCCACAGCTGCCACAGGCGGCCTGGACGTCGTCGACGACACGAACGCCGCGGACGCGCCGCTCGGTGCCACCCTGATCCTGCTGGGTGGTGACCTCACCTACATGGCCTGCGTGATCGCCGCCCTGCACCTGGTTGCGCGACACCGGCCGCAATGGATGCCCGCGAACCGCAGGGTCGTCAGGGTGCTGGCAGACGCGCCGCAGGATGTCGCGGAGGCGACGGCCACCGAAGACGCGACCCTTCGGTGATGATCGGGCGAGCCGTTCAGGGCCACCTGACCGAGGACGGTCAGTCGACCGTGGGGAGCTTCGGTCCCAGTACGTCGTCCGCGTCCACAATGGTGTACGCGTACCCCTGCTCGGCCAGGAACCGCTGCCGGTGCGCCGCGTACTCCGTATCGATCGTGTCCCGGGACACCACCGTGTAGAAGTGCGCCTGCCGCCCATCGGCCTTCGGCCGCAGCACCCGCCCCAGCCGCTGCGCCTCCTCCTGCCGCGACCCGAACGTCCCCGACACCTGGATCGCCACCGCCGCCTCCGGCAGGTCGATGGAGAAGTTGCCGACCTTGGAGAGGACCAGGGTGCGCAGCTCGCCCGTGCGGAACGCCTCGAAGAGCCGTTCCCGTTCCTTGTTGGTGGTCGAGCCCTGCACGATCGGCGCGTCGAGGTACTCGCCGAGCTGGTGCAGTTGGTCGATGTAGGCCCCGATCACGAGCACCTGGTCGTCCTTGTGCCGGTCGACCAGCGCCTTGATCACCGGCAGCTTGGTGCGGGCGGTCGCCGCCATCCGGTACCGCTCCTCGGCCTCCGCCGTCGCGTAGGACATCCGCTCGGCGTCGGTCAGCGTCACCCGTACCTCGGTGCACTCGGCCGGGGCGATCCAGCCCTGCGACTCGATGTCCTTCCACGGCGCGTCGTACCGCTTCGGTCCGATCAGGCTGAACACGTCGCCCTCCCGGCCGTCCTCGCGTACCAGGGTCGCCGTCAGCCCTAGCCGGCGGCGGGCCTGGAGGTCCGCGGTGAAGCGGAAGATCGGCGCGGGCAGCAGGTGCACCTCGTCGTAGACGACCAGGCCCCAGTCGCGGGCACCGAACAGGTCCAGGTGGGTGAACGCGCCGCCGCGCCGCGAGGTGAGCACCTGGTACGTGGCGATGGTGACCGGGCGGATCTCCTTGCGCTCGCCCGAGTACTCGCCGATCTCCTCCTCGGTCAGCGAGGTGCGGGCGATCAGCTCCCGCTTCCACTGCCGGCCGGCGACCGTGTTGGTGACCAGGATCAGCGTGGTCGCCTTCGCCTCGGCCATCGCCGCCGCACCGACCAGCGTCTTGCCGGCGCCGCAGGGCAGCACCACGACGCCCGACCCGCCGGCCCAGAACGCCTCCACGGCCTCCCGCTGGTACGACCGCAGCGTCCACGGCTTGCGGCCCTCCTTGCCGGCCTCGGCCAGCTCGATCGGGTGCGCCTCGCCGTCGACGTACCCGGCCAGGTCCTCCGCCGGCCAGCCGAGCTTCAGCAGCGCCTGCTTGAGCCGCCCCCGCTCGGAGGGGTGCACCTGGATGGTGTCGTCGTCGATCTTGTTGCCGAGCATGCCGGCGAGTTTCTTGCTCTTGGCGACCTCGACCAGCACGACCCGGTCCAGGGCGCGCAGCACCAGGCCGTGCGCGGGGTCGTTGGCGAGCTGGAGCCGGCCGTACCGGTCCATGGTCTCGGCCACGTCGACCAGCAACGCGTGCGGCACCGGGTAACGCGAGTACTTGATCAGGGCGTCGACCACGCTCTCGGCGTCGTGGCCGGCGGCCCGGGCGTTCCACAGCCCCAGCGGCGTGAGCCGGTAGGTGTGCACGTGCTCCGGGGAGCGCTCCAACTCGGCGAAGGGCGCGATGGTCATCCGGCAGGCCTGCGCGTCGGGGTGGTCGATCTCCAGCAGCAGGGTCTTGTCCGACTGCACGATCAGGGGTCCACCGCTCACGCCAGCGCCTCTTTCCCACGTCGGTGTCGGCCACCGGCCGACCATCCAGTGTTGCACGCGTTCAGGCGACCCCGAGGAAAGCGCGAGGACGGACCGTCTCCTACGGCCGCTTCGTCGTGTTCACGTAGTTGATGCCGTTCTTGTAGAGTCCGTCGACGGCACGCTGCACCTGCGCCGTGCTCACCTTCTTGCCGTCCACCGCGTACACCCAGTCGACCTGCATGTCCCAGGTCCGTTCACCCGCGAAGGGCAGGTCGATCAGCCAGGTGTTGAGGTGGATGTTCATGGGCTCGCGCGGGAAGGTCCGGCCGCTGCTCGTGAAGACCGGCTGCCCGTCGATGGAGTACGTGACCTTCCCGTCGACCGCCGTGATCATCAGGGTGTGCCAGCCGTCGAGAGACCGCTTCAGCGCTCGGGTGGCGCGGTCGCCGGGCGTGGCGCTGCGCCAACTGGTGGTGTCCAGCTTGGGCCCGGGAGCGCCCCAACCGCCGTTCGGCTGGTACTCGAAGTCGAGTTCGGTGTAGCGGTCCGAGTCCGGGTTCGGCGAGATCGCGCAGAAGGACTCCATGACGTGGTCGCCGTTGCGGCCGTCGGTCGGGTCGTCGGTGAAGTGGATCCGCGCGGCGATGGTGCCGGTGAAGAACGTGTTCTCGACGCCGACCAGTTCGGCCTGCCGGGTGCCCTCGCGGGTGCCGTCGGTGGTGACTCGCAACTGGAGCACCTGCCCGCCGTGCGCCTTCCGGTTGGCGGGGAAGCTGATGTTCTCCGCCGACCAGGTGTCGGCGATCCCGGGTCCACCACCGTCGGTGCGGGCCTGCCAACCGTTGGCGGTCACCGCCGGGTCACCGACGCCGGTGTAGTGGAAGTTGTCGAAGAGGGTCCCGGCCGGTACGGCCGGAACCTTCGACGGCCGGGCGGCGGTCGCCGTCGCCGTGCCACCGGGTTCCTCCCCCCACCGGAGGACACCGTCGACATAGGCGGTCACGCGCGTCGAAGGCGCGTAGGTGGTGAGCGCCGGATCGAACGACCGGTCGTCGGTCTGGTCCAGACCCTTGCGGTCGAGCCGGTACAACTGGAGCCCGATGCCCTGGCTGGTCCCGCCCGGTGCGAGCGTGCCGGCGGCGGACGTGAAGCCCACCTTCAGGTAGTGGGTGGCGTTGGGGGCCGGTTCCGGCATCGGGCTGACGACCTGGGTGACGTTCGAGCAGCCGAGGGCCGTCTGTACGCAGTTGGCCCCGTGCCCGGCGCTGTCGTCGCTGAAGTAGTAACGGAGTGTCACGGTGTGCAGCGCCACCGGCTGGTCGGAGTTGTTTATCAATTCCAGCCAGGGCTTCCCGACCGGAGCGGTGGCGGGGGTGTCCGTCCGGTAGCGGACGGTCAGCGGTGAGTTCCCATCGGCGGCCTGGTCGGCACTCTTCGTCCGCCACACGCCGTAGAGCGCAACCCCGGCCCCGAGGACCACCACCATGGCCATGAGCAGGCCGAGCCAACGGTGAGAGGAACGCGAGCGGCCCATACGACTCCTTGACACTGGACGCCCGTGTAACAGGAAATCTCGCCGGGACGCCTTGGCAAACAGGCGCCATCCTACTGATGCCCGCCCGCGCCGTGGGTGGTCGTCGCCCCGGGCGGCTCGTCCGAACGTGCGGTTGACCTGGCCGCACGGGGGCGGTACCTCATTGATCACGTCGGCTATGGTTCACCTGCTCCAGACCGCGACGGTGGCCTGGACGATGATCACCAAACGGGGAAATCTTGTCACACAACATGACCGGCGTAGCGGGGCTGGAGAAGACCGCTTTCCTGCAGGGTCTCCGCTGGAGACACCACGGCACTCCGAAGCCCAGCGGGCCGACACTGCACGACATTGTCGCCATCATCCCGGCGCGTAACGAGGAAATCGGGATCCTCACCTCCCTGAACTCGCTGGCCCGGCAGAGTTGGCGCCCCGACCGGATCGTCGTGGTCGTCAACAACTCCACCGACCGGACGGAACACTTCGCCCAGCAGTTCGCCGCCGATCCGCGCACACCACGTACCGACGTCCTGGTGATGCGGGAGAACGAGCACAAGAAGGCCGGTGCACTCAACTACGGCCTCGCCTGGTTGAGCCAGCGGGTCGGCGGGCGGCTGGACCCGGTCCAGCACGTCCTGGTGATGGACGCCGACACGGAACTGCACCACAAGTTCATCGAACGGGCCCGCAAGGTGATCACCGAGGATCCAAAGATCGGCGGCGTCAGCGCCGTCTGTCTGGGTCGCACCGGGCTGTGGCGCAACCCCTGGCAGAGGTTCCTGCTGGGCATGCAGATCATCGAGTACGGCCGTGCCGCCAACGCCCGCTTCCAGACCGACGTGCACACGATGTCGGGAGCCGGATCGTTCTACCGGGGCGTGGCGCTGCAGTCGGTCATCGACAAGCGCGGCGCGGTGTTCTGGGAGGACCACCGCAACCTCGTCGAGGACTACGAGACGACGCTGACGCTCAAGGAATGCGGCTGGAAGGTGACCGCGAACCAGCTGTGCATCGCCTACACCGACCTCATGCCCACGCTGCGTGAGCTGCTTCAACAACGTCAGCGCTGGGTCCGCGGCACGGTCGACGCGCTGCGAGCCCGGGGCTGGACCAAGTTCACCTGGCACTCGATCGTGTCGATGATCCTCGGGCTGCTCGGCGTCGTGTACCTCATCGGCTGGGGGGCCACCCAACTGGCCAACGCCGTCGCGAGCGGCTTCACGCAACAGCCCATCTTCTGGTTCCTGTTCGCGTTCTGGGTCATCTACCCCGCGGTGATGGTACGCAACCTCGGCTGGAAGGCGATGCTGGTCGAGGCCCTGCTCATTCCCGAGCTGGTCTACACGGTCGTACGCATGTACTGGCTCCTGTCATCCCTCCTCAAGTCCTATTTCACGCCCGTGTCGACATGGAAGTAAGGCAGCGCCTCAGATGAACTCCCTCAAAGGCTTCGGGGTCTGCTTCCTCCTGGCGGTCACCCTGATCGTCATGCGCGAACTCGCCCAGGTCGAGTACGCCCTCCTCGTCCTGACGGTCATCCTCATCACCGGCTCCACCGGGATTTACGTTGCGTCACGTCAGCGATACCGGCGGGACCGCCGCATCGCCGGCGACTGAGCGGTTTCCGAGCACGCATTCAGGTGACGCCGAGAAAACCCGCACGCGAGCGCAACCTACGTGCTGTTTCGTACGTCTAGCAGAGTGACAGCTGTCTCTCAGGGGGGCGACATGACGCAGTTCCGGATCGCCGTTCGGCTCGTCGCCCTGGCAGCGGTCACGCTGGTCGGCGCCGGTGCGTGTGCGTTCGATCCGCAGGCCGACCGTGGCGGGGGCGGGGGACCCGTCCCGGTCGGGGCTGCGGAGCGGGTAACGGGGGCGAGCGGCACGCCCGGGCCGGACCGGTCGGCCGGGGCCGTCGAGTCACCGAAACCCCGGCCGACCCGGAGCCGGCCCGCGCCCAGCCCGCGCGCCCCAGAACCCACCCGCACCGCGCCGACGCCGCGGCCCTCGCCGTCGACCGCCGGCTGTCCGCAGGGCGAGCACCAGCGCGAGGTGGAGACGTACCTCGCGCGCCTCGGCGGGTTCGGCGCGGTCACCGTCGACGGCCGGCAGTCGGCCGCCGACTGCGCCGCGATCAAGCGCTTCCAGCGGCGGTACGACATCCGCCCGGCCCACGGCCGCGCCGGACCGACGACGTACGACGTGGCGAAGCGGCTCGCCACCACCGACACCGACCGCTGCGACGCCGGCTCCGGTACGACGTTCTGCATCGACCTGACCCGGCAGACCACCTGGGTGATGCGCAACGGGAAGGTCGTCGCCGGGCCCACCGTGACCCGTACGGGCATGCCCGGCTACCGCACTCCGGCCGGCACGTTCGAGATCAACTATCGGAACATGAAGGAGTGGTCGAACCCGTACGAGGTGTGGCTCCCGTACTGGCAGCACTTCACCCAGGGGATGGGCTTCCACGAGACCACCACGTACCTGCACGACAAGTCGATCGGCTCGCACGGGTGCGTCAACCTGCTGCACGCCGACGCCGTCCGCTGGTGGGAACTCGGCAGGGTGGGCTCGCGGGTGGTCCTGGTCGGCCGCCGCCCCGGCACCTGAGGTGTCGCACATCCGGTCCGTCGGGGGTTTTATCCCCTGTCACTTCCGTCCCGTCGGTGCCACGCTGGACCCCTGGGTGGGACGCGGGGAGGCGGGATGACGGTCGACCGGGACGCGATCCGGGAACAGCAGGGCGAGCCACCGACGGACGTGTCCACGACGACAGTTGTCGCGTACACGCTCGCCGCCGTGCTGCTGGTGGGCTGGTTCCTCTTCGGCTGGCTGGTGCAGCGGCAGGGCTTCGTCGCCTCGGTCGGTGAGGCCGCCGGCACCGGGTTCGGGCTGCTGCTGGTCGTCGCGGTCGTCGGGACGGTACGCCGCAGCCGGCGCTGAACCCGGTCGCCGGTCACTCCTCCAGCACTGCGGCGGTGATCCGGTGCAGGGCGAACGTGTGCAGCATCTCGGTCCGCTCGTCCTCGGCGCGCAGGTAACCCGCGCCGATCGACACCGGCCGCACGAGTCGGGACGCGGTCGCCCCGTGCGCGTCGACGTACCCCACCCAGACCAGCGCCTTGTCCCGGATGGCCTGCTGGAGCACCGCCAGGGCGTCGCTGTGGGTGTGCGCCGGCACGGGACGGGTGGGCGCGCCGCCCCGGACCACCGCGGGCGCGCGGCGGGCCGCCCGGGCCGCCGCCTCACCCCGGCGGATCTGCTCGACGACGCCGAGCAGTCGGGGCAGGGACAGCTTCGGCCCGGTCAGCGGGTCCACCGTCCGGGCACCCATCGGCACCCGCGCCGGCGCCCGCCGGGCCTTCGGCCGGGCCAGCACGGCAGCGCCGGTGGCGTCCTCGGGCACCGGCGCGTACCCGGCCTCGCGCAGCGTGGTGAGCATCCGGTTGACCTGGTACGGGGTGGCCAGCACGGTCGGCGCCAGCCGCCGCAACGCCAGCGCCTCCAGCCGCCGGTCGGCGAGCACCTCGACCAGCAACGCCTCGTCGTCGCTGCGCACGTACGCCCCGGCGGAGCCGACCCGCAGCCCCCCGTGCTTCCGCGCGATGTCGTCGATCAGGTACGTCAGGCCCTGCGGGACCGGCGTGCGGGAGCGGCGCCGGAACAGCCCGTGCAGGTCGTCGGCCGAGTAGCCGGCGTCCAGGGCGTGGCGGACGCTGGCCGGGGTGACCCGGTGCACGCTCGCCCCACCGGCCGACTCGTGCTCGGCCACCACGTCCAGTTCGGCCGCGAGCGCCGGGTCGGGCGGGCCGGGTACGACCACGGTCAGGTCGGCCTGCACCAGGAAGTGGTCGACCGGGGCGGGCAGCAGCGCGTCCAGCGCCCGTACGGCGGTGGACGGGTCGCCGCTCTCGGTGTCGGCCCGCAACCCCAGTGGGTCGTCGGTGCCCCGCTCGTCGGCCGCCGTCACGTCGGCGAGCAGCAGCCGCCCGTACGAGGTGAGCGCCCCCAACCCCGTCACGCCCAGCGTGGCCGCCTCGGCCAGCACCTCCCGGTGTGCGGTCTCCCGCCCCCGGGCGCGGCGCGGCGCCCGCCAGTCGAGCAGTTCCAGCACCTCCTCGGCGGTGGGCGCGGTGGCGGGTTCCAGGTCGGCGAGCACCGCGAGCACGGCCCGGCGGGCGGCCGGCGCGCCGGCCCGTTCGGCCTCGGCGGAGAGCACGGTGATCGGGCGGTCCCGGTCGTCGCGCTGCCCGACCAGGCCCACCTGCCGGGTCATGGTCAGCCAGGCCCGGGCGAGCTGCTCCCAGCGCTGCGCGAGGGAGACGGCCCGGAACACCTCGTACCCGCCGGTCGGCAGCACCTGCTGGTCGGCGCCGTACCGGCCGGTGGTGGCACCGGGCAGGTCCATCTCGCCGATCAGGCCGGCCGCGTACGCCACCTCCAGCAGCAGAGCGGTCGTCGGCTCGTCCAGCCCGGCCGCGCGGGCCAACCGGCGCAGGTCGCGGACACCGAGGCCACCGGAGCGCAGCACCGGCGCGGGTTCGGCGGCGAGCTGGTCCAGCAGCGCCTCGGTCTGGCGTACCGCCTCCATGGTCTGCCCGGCCCCCGCGGAGTCGGCGGCCTTCGGCTCGCGGGCCGGCGCCGCGACCGGCGGTGGGCTGGTGCGCAGCGGGCCGAGCGGGCCGGTGTCCCGACGCAGCAGCAGGCCGACCTCGCGGGGCAGTTCCACGGTGCCGGCGCCGCCGGCCTTGCCGCCGGAGACGGGCACCAGCAGCCGGTGGTCGACCAGCCAGCGCACCGGCGAGCCGGTCGGCGCGCCACCGTTGGTGGCGTCCGGCGGCAGGTCGTCCTCCGCGCCGACCGGTGGCGCCTGGAGCGCACCCGGCGGGACGCTGCCCACCGGCGGGCCGGCGGCGAGCCGGTCCAGGATCGCGCGGGCCGACGGCGGTGCGGCCAGCAGCGTCCGCCGGAGCTTCGCCGGGTCCGCGCAGAGGGCCGCCGTCCGCAGGTCCAGCTCCTCCGCCGGGCGGCCGAGCCCCGCCGGGTACGGGGAGATCTCGTCGATGCCGCCGACGAGCTGCACCCGGGTGTCCGGTCCGTACAGCAGGAGGAGCCCGCGCAGCCGGTCCACGGCGGCGCGCACCTGGGCCGGTGTGGGTGGGCGCGGGCCGGCGGTGGCCATGGCGAGCACCGCGTCGACCGAGGTGCTGCCGTCCGAGGCGTCCCGGGTGAGCCGGGCCGCGTCGAGGATCAGGAGGGTGAACTGGTCCAGCCCGTCGAGGGCGCGCGCCACCGACACCCGGGACTGGGCCCGGATGGCGAGCGCGGACATGTCGGCCGGCACGGGTACGACGAGGTCCGGCCGCAGCTGGAGGAGCGCGGCGAGGGAGTCGTCCGGCAGCGACCGCAGGTGGTCGGCGAGTGAGGTGGTCATCGTCGTTCCACGCTAGCCCGCCGGTGGGACTTCCCGCCCCTCGACTAGGTTCGGCGCATGTCTGTGCTGACGGTCGGATTCGACCTCGACATGACCCTGGTCGACTCCCGTCCCGGCATCGCCGCCGCCTACCGGGCACTGACCGCGCGGACCGGCGTCCACGTGGACGCCGAGGCCGCCGTGTCCCGGCTCGGCCCTCCGCTGCGCACCGAGATCGCCCGCTGGTTCCCGCCGGAGCAGGTGGAGGAGGCCGTCACCATCTACCGCGAGCTGTACCCGGCGTACGCGATCACCCCGACCGTGCCGCTGCCCGGCGCCCGGGCCGCCCTCGACGCGGTACGCGCACGCGGCGGACGGGTGCTCGTGGTCACCTCCAAGATCGGCCGGTTGGCGCGGCTGCACCTGGACCACCTCGGCCTGGCCGTCGACGAGCTGGCCGGGGACCTGTTCGCGGAGGAGAAAGCCAGCGCCCTGCGGGCGCATGGCGCCACCCACTACGTCGGTGACCACGTCGCCGACATGGCGGCGGCGGGGGCGGCCGGCGTGCCCGGGATCGGCGTGGCGACGGGGCCGTGTTCGGCCGACGAACTGCACGGCGCCGGTGCGGCGGTGGTGCTCGGAGACCTCGGCGGATTCCCAGCGGCGCTCGACCGCATGATCCGGCTAGCCTTGGAGCAGTAGACGTACCGAGCGAAGCAGGGGTTACACGTGCCGACGGGTCGAGTGAAGTGGTATGACGCGGCCAAGGGATACGGGTTCGTCACCAGCGACGAGGGTGGCGACGTGTTCCTGCCCAAGGGCGCGCTGCCGACGGGTGTCACCGACCTCAAGGGCGGTCAGCGGGTCGATTTCAGCGTGGTGGACAGCCGCCGCGGCGCCCAGGCGATGGGAGTCAAGGTGCTGGACGCGCCGCCCTCGGTGGCGGAGCTACGCCGCCGGCCGGCGGAGGAACTGCACGGCCTCGTCGAGGACATGATCAAGGTGCTGGAGGCAAAGGTCCAGCCGGACCTGCGCCGTGGTCGCTTCCCGGACCGGAAGACCGCCCAGAAGGTCGCTCAGCTGGTCCACGCCGTCGCGCGCGAGCTGGAGGTCTGAGGCACGAGCCCGGCGTCGGTGGCCCGACCGAGCAGCGCCTCGACGGCGGCGAACCCGGCCTGACCCAGGTCCGCGGTGAACTCGTTGACGTAGAGGCCGATGTGCCGGTCCACCACGTCGGGCTCCATCTCCTGCGCGTGCGCCAGCACGTACTCCCGGCTCGCCGCCGGGTCGGCCCAGGCCCGCCGGACCGACTCGCGGATCCACCCCGCGGCGGCCTCGGGGTCGACGGCGCCGCGCCGGGCCAGGATCGCTCCGAGCGGGATCGGGAGGCCGGTGTCGGCCTCCCACCACTCGCCCAGGTCCACCAGCGCGGTCAGCCCGTGCCGCGGATAGGTGAACCGCGCCTCGTGGATGACCAGCCCGGCGTCGTACCGTCCGGCGGCCACCCCGGGCATGATCTCGTGGAACGGCACCACCTCGATCCGCGCCGGCGGCCGGTCGGCCGACCAGAGCCGGAAGAGCAGGTACGCGGTGGTGCGGTCGCCCGGCACCGCGACCGTCGCACCGGTCAGGTCGGCCCGCCCGGTCGGGTCGGTGCTCCCGGCGCGGTCGCCGCGGGTGAGGACGAGTGGGCCGCAACCCCGGCCGAGCGCCCCGCCGCAGGGCAGCAGGTGGTAGTCCTCCAGCAGCCACGGCAGCGCCGCGTAGCTCACCTTGACCAGGTCGAACGCCCCCCGTTCGGCGGCCGTGTTGGTGACGTCGACGTCGGCGTACGTCACCTCGACCGGCGGGGCCCCGGGCACCTGGCCGTGCACGAGGGCGTGGAAGACGAACGTGTCGTTGGGACAGGGCGAGATCGCCAGTGAGAGCGCCACGCCCCCACCGTAGCCCTGGACCGGGCGGACGCCCGTCGACGACCTCCGTCGTGTGACCTGGCCTGTGTCCCGGCTGCCTTGTGTCCCGCTGACCTCTGCCGCGCTGGGTCGTCCTCGTCGTCGCCGCCGTCGGGCCGGGTCGATGACCTGTGTCACGCGTCCTGTCGAGCTGATGTCGTAGATGGATCAGACGGCTTGCCGTCCCTGACTCGCAGCTCGCAGCTCGCAGCTCGCGGCTCGCGGCTCGTGGCTCGTGGCTGTGATGTCGTCGGTGACTCAGCTCGACAGTGCGCTGAAGTACTACTGCCGTCCCCAGGCCGGAGAGTTGTCCACAGGGTTATCCACAGAATGGGCCGGCCTGTTGAACGGGGCGGACACGGCCGTCAGCATGGATCGCGTGAACGCGCTGACCAAGCCCGATGAGCCGGACGAGCGGGGCGAGCCGGATGAGCCGGATGAGCCGGATGACCTGGGCGTGATCCTGCGCGCCCTGCGGCGTCGCGCGGATCTGAGCCAGCGCGAGTTGGCCGAGAGAGCCGGCGTCCCACAGGCGACGCTGGCGCGGATCGAGGCGGGGCGCACGGCCGACCCGAGGTACCGGACGGTGGAGCTGCTCGTCCGTGCGGCCGGCGGACAGGTGACGATCGGCGCGCCGGCCGAGGCTGCGCCGGCCGGTGGCCCGCTTCCGGGGGTGCCGCACGACGGGCTGCGGGACACGGCGGGACGCCGGTACCCCGCTCATCTGGACGTCTGGGAGGTCCACGAACCGCGGGACTGGCCGGGTGCCTGGTGGGCCCACTGGTACACCCTGCCGCCGGCGCTGTGGCCGCTGCGGCTTCCGCCGGCGAGCTACCACCGCAACCGCGTCTACCGGGACGAGCGCCGGTGGGGCGAGGAGGTGCGGCGCACCGTCCGGGTCCGACGGGTGACGGGCTCGGGCCTGCCGGCGACGTCGTGGCGGTTCGTCGCCGAGCTGCCCGATGGTGAGCTGGTCGGCGAGCTGAGGGCTCACGAGCGCAGCCCGCACCTGAGGTACGGCGACGACCCCGGCGAGGAGCGGGAACTCGTCCTCGACGGCGTCCTGGTCGCCGACCCGTACCGTCTGCTCGGGATCGGACGTCGGCTGGTGCTTCGGGTCACCGAGGAGATGAGTCTGGCGGGCATCCGCACCGCCCACGCCATCGCCGAGGGCCCGGGGGTCCGCCTGCTGCGCGCCTGCGGATACCGCGAACAGGCGAGCCGACCCTGGAGCATGCGGCTCGACCGACCGGGCGGCCCCGGGTCAGGTCCCGGTGGCGGTCGCGGTCGATAGGGCCGCCGCGGCGGCGGTGAGGGCCTCAAGGGCCTCACGGAGGCGCCAGGCGTCGCGGTCGCGCGGGCCGATCGGGTTGGAGATCGTCCGCAGCTCGACGAAGGGCACCCCGGCGTGGGCGGCGGCGACGGCCACCCCGTACCCCTCCATGGCCTCGGCCACGGCGTCCGGGTGCCGGCGGCGCAGCTCGTCGGTGCTGGTGGCGGTGCCGGTCACGGTGGTGACCGTGAGCACCGGGCCGACCGTGGCGGCCGGGAGGCCGGCGCGGAGGGCGGCCAGCAGCGCGCGGTCGGCGGTGATCCTGACGCCGCCGCCCAGCAGCTCGGCCGGCATGCCCAGCTGGTCCACCGGGATGAAGCCCTCCGGTGACTCGGCGCCGAGATCCGCGGCGATCGCGCTGCTGCCCAGCACGGTGCCCCCGACCGGCACGTGGTCGGGGAATCCGCCCGCCACGCCGGCGCTGACGACACCCCGGTACGGCCGCCCGCCGGCCTCGGCGAGCGCCAGCAGGCGGGCGGTCGCCGCGCCGGCCACGGCCGGGCCGACGCCGACCGCCACCACGGTCGTGGCCGGGTCCGACAGGCCGGCACGGACCGCCTCGGCCTCGGCGGGCACGGCGGTGATCACCAGCAGGCCCGTCACGACAGCGGTCCCCGCGTCTCCCGCCGGGTCTCGTCGTCCGTTCCGCCCCCGCCCGGACCGCCGACGGCGGAGGAGGGGCGGTAGATGTGGTACCCGGGCGGGGCGAGCCCCGCGTCCCCGGAATCGTCGGAGGCGGGCGCCGGTGAGGTCGGGGCCGGGTCCTCCGCGGCCGGGCCGACGTGCGCCGGATCGGTCGGGTCGGACTCGTCCTCGGTCAGTTCGTCATCGGCCAGCGGGCGGCCCTGCAACCGCTCCGCGCGCAGCCGGCCGGCCATCACCACACCCCGCGCGGCGGCCAGGGCGGCCACACCGGCGGCGACGGCGATGCCGATCCGGCCGTCGAACGGCACGAGCCCGAGCCCGCCACCGGCCACGAAGGCGAGCATCAGGACCGTCTCGGAATGCGCGAAGGAGCTGGCCCGCAGCCGCTCCGGGATGCGCTCCTGGATGGAGGCGTCCACCGTCAGCTTGGAGATGCCGCTGATCAGGGCGGTGACCAGGCAGAGCAGCGCGACCATCGGCAGCGAGAACTTCAGGGCGGCGAGCACGGCCACCCCGGCCACGATGACGATGCCGCTGGACTGGATGGCGGTCGGTCGGTGGATGCGCAGTCGGGTGCCCACCGCGGTGGCGAGGAAACTGCCCACCGCGAGCGCGCCGCCGACCAGACCGAGGGCTCCCTCGTCGCCCAGGTCCCGGCCGAACACCACCGTGGTCAGGTCCCCCGACTTGATCGCGAACGCGAGGAAGAGCAGCAGGAAGCCGTACACCGCGCGGAGCGTCGCGGCACCGACCAGGGTGGCGATCACCAGCCGGCCGGCGGGACGGCCCCGGCCGAGAGGCCGGTCCCCGGTACGCCGCCCGAGCGCCCGCAACGGCCGGGGCACCCGCTCCGGCGGCTCCGAGTCGGCCTTCGGCGGCAGCCGCAGGGAGATCACCATGCCCACCAGGAAGATGACCGACGCCACGCGGAGCGGCCACTGCGGCCCGAACCAGAAGGCCGCCAGCCCGATCGGTGCGACCAGCGCGCCGGCCACCGTCCCGTACACGCTGGCCCGTGCGCCGACCTGGGACAGCCCCAGCCCCTCCGGAAGCAGCCGGGGCACGGCGGCCGAGCGGGCCACCCCGTACGCGCGGGAGAGCGCCAGCACCCCGAACGCCGCCGGGTAGAGGCCGAAGCCGTGGATGTAGTCGGAGATCAACCAGGCCAGGAAGGCCCGGCCGAGCATCGTGGCGGCCAGCGCGTAGCGGCGTCCGTGCCGGAAGTGGTCGAGCAGCGGGCCCACCACCGGAGCGAGCATGGCGAACGGCACCATGGTCACCAGCAGGTAGAGGGCGACCTTGCTGCGCGCCTCGCCGAGCGGGACGCTGAAGAAGATCGTGCCGGCCAGCCCGATGGCGATCAGCGTGTCCCCGGCGCACGAGACGGCGTGCAGGTCGAACAGGCGCACCATGCCCACGTCGCCGCCGGCGCCCCGGGTCCGGGCCCGTCCGGCCCGGCGGGTCATCCACCGGCCACTGCTCAGCGAGCCGCGGAACAGCAGGCGGACGGCCTTCACGCCCGTGCCGACGGTCCGCCCCAGGACGGACCGCTCGGGGCGGGAGAACAGCGGCATGTGCACCATCCTCGCCCATTCGGCCCCCACACGCCGCACCACCGCCCGAGAACCTCTGGAGGGAGTGCCTGTCGGCGAGCCGTACGCATGGGGAACAATGGTCGGGTGACCAGGCCCGCCTCCGCTCGTGCCGCCCGCCTCGACCAGGTTTGTGCCGCCGCCGTCGACGTGGCGCGCGACGCCATCACCGAGGTCGACCCCACCGACGTCGGCGACCATCTCCAGGCGGTCGCCGAGGGCGACCGACTCGTCACGCACTACTTCGAGTGCCGGCTCGCCGGTTACCGCGGGTGGCGCTGGGCGGTCACCGTCACCCGGGTGCCCCGCAGCCGTACGGTGACGATCTGCGAGACCGTGCTGCTGCCCGGCCCGGACGCGCTGCTGGCGCCGGGCTGGCTGCCGTGGCAGGAGCGGCTCAAGCCGGGCGACCTCGGCCCCGGCGACCTGCTGCCCACGCCCGCGGACGACGAGCGGCTCCAGCCCGGTTACCTGCTCTCGGACGACCCGGCGGTCGAGGAGACCGCCTGGGAGCTGGGACTCGGCCGGGCGCGGGTGCTGTCCCGGGAGGGGCGCGCCGACGCCGCCCAGCGGTGGTACGACGGTGACCACGGCCCGTCGGCGGCGATCTCCGTCTCCGCCCCGGCCGCCGCCCGCTGCGGAACCTGCGGCTTCTACCTGCCGCTCGCCGGTGCCCTGCGGCAGTCCTTCGGCGCCTGCGGAAACTTCTACGCCCCCGACGACGGTCGGGTGGTCAGCGCCGACCACGGCTGCGGCGCCCACTCGGAGACGCTGATCGAGGTCGGTGAGTCACCGGTCGAGGAGATGCCCACGGTCTACGACGACAGCGCGGTGGAGGCGGTCTCGGTGAGCCGGGCGCCGGGTTCGGTGGAGGCGGCCGAGCCGGCGGAGCCGTACGGGCACTCCTGACGCGACAACCGCCCGTTGATCAGCGGGCGGCGCGGCGGCGACGGCGGTTGGCGTCGTGCCGCATCATCGTGGCGAGACCGGGGAAGCCCCACAGGAAGCCGGCGAGGCAGGTCCACAGCCAGTTCTCGTGATCGTTGTCGGACAGCCAGTCCCGGAAGAACACCAGCAGCACCAACCCGGCGACCGCCCAGGCCGCCATTCCGGCGAGGGCGAAGGGCACCATCGGCGGGTCGAGCGGCTCGGGCCGCGGCTGCTGCTGCTTCGGCACGGGGCAAGCGTACGCGATCAACTTTCCCTCTCCGTCGCTGATCTGGGACGATGCGGCGCGACAACGGATGATCACCTGCGAGGGATTCGATGGCAGTAGCCCCGCCCGAGAACGACCCCCCGTCCGCAGCGCCGCGGAACGGTTTCGACCGGTACTTCGAGATCACCGCCCGCGGCTCGACGATGAGCCGCGAGGTCCGAGGTGGTCTGGCGACCTTCTTCACGATGGCGTACATCGTGGTGCTCAACCCGCTCATCCTCGGTTCGGCCGTCGACGGCGACGGCCAGAAGCTCTCGATTCCCGCTCTCGCCGCCGCGACCGCGCTGGTCGCCGGCGTGATGACGATCCTGATGGGCGTGGTCGGCCGGTTCCCGCTGGCGCTGGCCGCCGGCCTCGGCGTGAACGCGCTGGTCGCGTACGAGATCGCGCCGGAGATGACCTGGGCGGACGCCATGGGTCTGGTGGTGATCGAGGGTGTGATCATCGCGGTCCTGGTGCTCACCGGCCTGCGGACCGCGGTGTTCCGCTCGGTGCCCACGCAGATGAAGACCGCGATCGGCGTCGGCATCGGCCTGTTCCTGACCATCATCGGCCTGGTCGACGCGGGCTTCGTGCGCCGGACCGAGGGCAACACCACCGTGCCGGTGGGCCTGGGCATCGGCGGCAAGCTGGTCAGTTGGCCGATGCTGGTCTTCGTGGTGGGTCTGCTGCTGACCCTCGTGCTGGTGGTCCGCAAGGTCAAGGGCGCGATCCTCATCGGCATCCTCGCCTCGACCGCGCTGGCGATGCTCGTGGAGGCGGCGGGGAACATCGGTCCCTCGTTCGTCGACGGCAAGCCCAACCCCAAGGGCTGGGCGCTGAACGTGCCGGAGCTCCCCAGCAGCGTGGTGGACGTGCCGGACCTGTCGCTGCTCGGCAACTTCAACGTGCTCGACTCGTGGGGTCGGGCCGGCTGGGTCGTCGTGCTGATGTTCGTCTTCACCCTGCTGATCACCGACTTCTTCGACACGATGGGCACGATGGTCGCCGTCGGTCAGGAGGGCGGCATGCTCGACGAGCGGGGCACGCCGCCGCGGGCGAAGGAGATCCTGCTGGTCGACTCGATCGCCGCGGCCAGTGGCGGTGCGGCGAGCGTCTCCAGCAACACGTCGTACATCGAGAGCGCCGCGGGTGTCGCCGAGGGTGCCCGGACCGGTGTGGCCAACCTGGTCACCGGCGTGCTCTTCCTGCTGGCGATGTTCCTCGCGCCGCTGGTGGTCGTCGTGCCGTTCGAGGCCGCGTCCACCGCGCTGGTCGTGGTCGGCTTCCTGATGATGACCGCGGTCCGCACGATCGACTGGTCGGACTACGAGATCGCCATCCCGGCGTTCCTCACGATCGTCCTGATGCCCTTCACGTACTCGATCTCCAACGGCATCGGCGCCGGCCTGATCACGTACGTGGTGGTGAAGCTCGCCAAGGGCAAGGCCCGCGAGATCCACCCGCTGCTGTACGGCGTGGCGGCACTCTTCGTGCTGTACTTCCTGCGCGGACCGATCGAGTCCGTGGTGCTCTGACGCCTCGCTCCGGGCCGGCGTTGAACCGGACTACCCGGCCCGGAGCAGGGCAAACCTCCTCGTGAGCATGGTCATATCGCATGTCGTTAGCCAGGCTCATTAGTTATGCTAACTATCGTGACGGAGCGGACGGTGACGGCTCACAGCGTGCCACCGGCGCAACTGGCACCCCAGTTGCGTGATGCGATCATGCGGCTCAACCGGCGGGTCCGACAGACCCGGCCGGTCGGCGACCTCACGGTCACCCAGCTCTCCGCGCTCACCAGCCTCCGGCTGGCGGGCGCGCTGACGCCCCGGGAACTGGCCGAGGTCGAGCGGGTGCAGCCGCCGACGATGACCAAGATCGTCGGGAAGTTGGAGGAACGCGGTCTCGTGCGGCGTACCCCCCACCCGACCGACGGCCGGCAGGTCATCCTCGCGGCGACCGAGGGGGGCGAGGCGGTGCTCGACCAGTTCGAGCGCGCCCGCGACGAGTGGCTGGCCCACCGGCTGGCCGAACTGAGCGACGAGGACCGGGACACGCTGCACCACGCGGCGGAGATCCTGCACCAGCTCGCCCGCGCCTGACCCGCGCCACCGCGCCCGCGCCGTCCGACGGCGATGACGCGTACGCGAGGAGGCGCACCAAGAGTGCAGGCGAAGCTGAGCACGATGTTCCAGTCCCTACAGGTCCGCAACTACCGGCTCTTCGCATCCGGGCAGCTGATCAAACTGATCGGCGTCTGGATGATGTTCATCGCCCAGGACTGGCTCGTCCTCGAGCTCTCCGACGACTCGGCCACCGCGCTCGGCGTGGTCATCGCCCTCCAGTTCACCCCGGTCCTGCTGCTCACGCTGCTCTCCGGCCGGCTCGCCGACCGGTACGACAAGCGGATGCTGCTCTTCGTCGCCAACGCCTTCTGGACGGTGCTGGCGCTCGCCATGAGCGTCCTGGTGATCACCGACCTGGTGCAGCTGTGGCACGTCTTCACCTTCGCCGCCCTGCTCGGCGTCGCCAACGCGGTCGAAACCCCGGTGCGGCAGGCGTTCGTCTCCGAGCTGGTCGGCACACCGCTGCTGCCCAACGCCCTGTCCCTGAACGCGGCCGTGTTCAACTCGGCCCGGATCATCGGGCCGGCCCTCGCCGGTCTGGCCATCGCGGCCTTCGGCGTCGGCCCCGTCTTCCTGGTCACCGCGCTCAGCTCGGTCGCCCCGCTGGTCAACGTGATCCGGCTGCGTCCGGCCGAGCTGCACCGGGACGCCCTGCTGCCGCGCGACGAGCGCGCCTCGGCCAAGGTGGTCGACGGCCTGCGCTACGTCTGGGGCCGCCCCGACCTGCTGCTGCCGATGGTGATGATCTCGGTGATCGCCACGGCACTGTTCAACTTCCAGCTCACGCTCGCCGCACTGGCCAAGACCGTCTTCAACACCGGTGCCGCCTCGTTCGGCCTGTTCAGCAGCGCGCTGGCGGTCGGTGCCCTCGCCGGGGCGCTGGCCGGCACCAGCCGACGCAGCCGGCCGTCGGTCTGGGTGGTGCTGGGTGCCGCCGTCGCCTGCTCGACCTTCGGCACGCTGGTCGGGCTCGCCCCGGCGTACTGGCTGGTCGTGGCGCTGCTGCTCCCCACCGGGTTCTTCATGGTGTTCTTCGCCCAGGCTTGCAACCAGCGGATCCAGCTCGGTACGGACGCCGCCTTCCGGGGCCGGGTGATGGCCCTCTGGGTGCTCGTCTTCCTCGGCACCAACCCGGTCGGCGCACCGGTGATCGGCTGGCTCGCGGAGACGTACGGTGCCGGGGCGAGCATCTGGATCGGTGGCCTTGTCTCGCTGGCCACGGCCCTGCTCGCGCTCACCTGGCAGCTGCGCCGGTCCGGCGCCCGCCTGCGTTTCCGCATCCTGCCGGCCCCGCGCTTCTACGTCACCTCCCCGGAGTGAAAGGAAGGGCCCCCGCTTAACGCCTCACGTAGAGGAAGGGCCCCCTGTTAACACTCGACGGATCAGGGCAAATCGGTGGCGGGGGCGCGGCCAGCGGCTTAGCGTCGATCCGTGGAGGTCGGACGGGGACTGGTGCTCGCCCTGGCGGTCCTCGCCGTGCTCGGCCTACCGGTGCTCGTCGCCGTGGTCTGCTGCGCCGACGAGCTGCTGGACCGGGTCGTCTGCGGGTTCGCCGACTGGCGGCAGGGCCGCCGCGACCGCCGCACCATCGACCGGCTGAACCGGGCGATCGAGGCCGACACCCTCACCCGGGACATCGACATGAGCCGCTTCGACCGGCCCGACCGCCAGCCGCTGGAGACGCTCGCCGCCGACCTCCGCCGCATCGGCGGCCGGCGGGGCGGCGGGCGCGCGGTGGTCTGGCACGGCACGGTCCTCCAGGCGTACGACGACCGGCTCCAGATGGCCTGTGTCGCGCTCGGCATCCCCCAGCACCTGGGCGAGCTGACCGGTGTCGACCGGGAGATCGAACGGGTCCGGGTGGAGGGCCTGCTGCACGACGCCGGGCTGACCCTGCCCGCCGCCCGGGCCGAGCACCGGCTGCGCCACCCCTGAGCGGGTCGCGGTGAGGCTCTTCGTCGCCGTGTACCCGCCGGCCGAGGCCGTCGCGCATCTCGGCGAGCAGGTCGCCCGGCTGCGGCTCGGCACGGCCGCGGCCAACGGCACCAACGTCCGGCTCGCCGACACGGCCAACGCCCACGTCACCCTCGCCTTCCTCGGCGACGTCGAGGCCGACCGGCTGATCGCGGTGGAGAGCGCACTGGGACTGGCCGCCGAGTGGTTCCGCGACGGTCGGGCGTCCACGCCCCGGCTCCGGCTGACCGGCGGCGGGCGCTTCGGGCGGAACCGGTTCACCGTCGTGTGGGTGGACCTCGGGGGAGACGTCGAGGCCATGAACGTGCTGGCCCGCCTGGTCCGGTCCCGGCTGCGGCACGGCCGCCTCCCGCACGACGAGAAGCCCTTCCGCCCCCACCTGACCGTGGCCCGACCCGGTGACCGGGTGCCCGCGGAGGACGTGGCCGCCGACGTGGAGACCCTGCGGGCGTACGAGGGGCCGGAGTGGCCGGCGACCGAGATGGTGCTCGTCCGCAGCCACCCCGGCCCCCGGCCCACCTACGACCGGTTGGCCGCCTGGCCCCTCTGACCCTTCCGGTGCGGCGCCTCCGCTACCAGGCCCACGCCTCCGGGCCGGGCCCGCCGTTGCCGATCGGCGGGAAGAGCTCGTCGAGGCGCTTCGACGCCGCGTCGTCGAGGGTGACGGTCAGGGCACCCAGCGAGCGGTCCAGCTGCTCGGTGGTGCGCGGACCGATGATCGGCGCGGTCACGCCGGGCCGGGAGAGCAGCCACGCCAGCGCCACGTCCGCCGGGTCGTGACCGAGGTCGGCGCAGAACTTCTCGTACGCCTCGATGGTCGGCCGGTGCGCGGCCAGGGCGTCGGCGGCGCGGCCGGAGGTGCCGCGCGCCGCCCCGCCCTCGGCCATCTTGCGCAGCACGCCGGAGAGCAGCCCGCCGTGCAGCGGCGACCACGGGATGATGCCCAGGCCGTGGTGCTGCGCGGCGGGTACGACCTCCAGCTCCACGTGCCGGGTCAGGAGGTTGTAGATGCACTGCTCGGACACGAGACCGAGGAAGTTGCGCCGGCCGGCGGCCTCCTGCGCCACCGAGATGTGCCAACCGGCGAAGTTGGACGATCCGACGTAGAGCACCTTGCCCTGGGCGACCAGGGTCTCCATGGCCTGCCAGATCTCCTCCCACGGCGTGGTGCGGGAGATGTGGTGCATCTGGTACAGGTCGATCGTGTCGGTCTGGAGCCGGCGCAGCGACCCCTCACAGGCCCGCACGATGTGCCGGGCGGAGAGTCCCTGCTCGTTGGGCCAGTCGCCCATCTTGCCGTAGACCTTCGTGGCGAGGACGACCTTCTCCCGCCGGCCACCACCCTGGGCGAGCCAGCGGCCGATGATCTGCTCGGTGACGCCCTCGCCGGTCTGCCACCCGTAGACGTCAGCGGTGTCGAAGAAGTTGATGCCGTGCTCCAGGGCACGGTCCATGATGGCGTAGCTGTCCTGCTCGCTGGTCTGCGGCCCGAAGTTCATCGTGCCGAGGCAGAGGCGACTGACCGACAGACCGGTCCGGCCGAGGTTCGTGTACTCCATCGGTCCACCCTGTCACGCGGGCACTTCGAGTGCCCACCATCAGGGTGGACCGAAGGATCAGGAGGACTCGCGGGCCGCCGGGCCGCTGCCGAACAGGACGTCGTCCCAGCTCGGCAGGCGCTTGCGCGGCTTACCGCTGGCATCGGTGGACTCGCCCGCCGCGGCGGCCGGCGCACCCGTGCGGCGGGGCCGGAGCACCGCGAGCGACGGCACGGCCGGCACCTCCTTGGGCGCGTCCGAGTCGTCGTCGAAGGCCGAACCCTGCCCACCGCCGAGGAGCGCCGCGGCACCGCCGCCCATCGCCCGCTGGCGGGGCGAGTCCGACCCGGCCAGAGCGGCCGGCGTACGCGGCTCCAGGCCCCGGCCCGAGGTGGCGCCGAGCGGCCGGTCGAGCGAAGCCAGCAGGGCGTCCCGGCCGGCGCGGATCGGGTCGCGGCCCGGGCGGGCGTGCTCCCCGGGCGAGGGCAGGCCGTGGCCGCCCCGACCGGGCTCGGACCGGGACGGGCCGGGCAGCGCGTGACCGCCCCGCTCGGGTGCCGGCTCCTGGCCGAGGATCGGGGTGGGGCGTTCGGCGCACAGGTACTGCGCCATGTCGTCGTGCGGCGCGACGTTCTGCCGGGTCTTGTCCAGGTCCCAGACGGCCTGCGCGGTCGCCTTGCCCGACGGCCACGTGGCGACGATCCGCCAGGTGCCGTCGTCACGGCGCCACGCGTCCCAGGAGATCTTCTCGGTGTCGATCCCGTGCTGGGACAGCCGGCCGTTGACCACCTCGGCGAGCGGGGTGGGCTTCTCCGCGCCCTTGAGCCGGGTGCGGCGCGCGTGCTGGGCGAGCATGGCCCGCTCCTGGAGCACCGGACCGGCGTAGCGGAGAACCCGGTCGACCGGCACGCCGGCGATGCGGGCCACGTCCTCTGCGGACTCACCGGAGCGGATCCGGGCCTGGATGTCGCGCGGCGAGAGCGAGGGCGCGACGTCGGCGACGGCCGGGGCCGCCGCGAGCGGTGGCCCACCGGGCTCGGCGTGCAGGGCAGAGGCGATGCGCTCGTCGATGGGAAGGGCGAGCAGTCGCCCGACCTCGTCGGCGAGCACCAGTGCCTGGCCGTCCTCGGAGAGGGCGACGAAGCGTACTGGGCGCATAGCGTTGCCTCCGTCCCGCTTCGCTGACCGCACGCCACGAGTCGGCCACCCGGGCGTCTCGCACCACCGTACGCTGTCCTGCCCGGAGGTGGGGGAAGCGACACCCGCATGTCGCGACTGAGCTGCGACGATGATCACGGTCGGTGGCCGCCGGAGGCCCGGTGGCCACCGACCGTGACGGTAGGTCAGAGTCGCTCGACGACGTAGTCGATGGAGGCGGTCAGCGCCTCGACGTCGGCCGGCTCGACGGCCGGGAACAGCGCGACGCGGAGCTGGTTGCGGCCGAGCTTCCGGTACGGCTCGGTGTCCACGATGCCGTTGGCGCGCAGCGCCTTCGCGATCGCCGTGGCGTCCACCTCGTCGGCGAAGTCGATGGTGGCGACCACGTTGGACCGCAGTGCCGGGTCGGTGACGAAGGGGGTCGCCACCGACGACCGCTCCGCCCAGCCGTACACGATGTTGGCGCTCTCGGCGGTGCGCTTCGCCGCCCAGGCCAGGCCGCCCTGCGAGTTCATCCAGTCGGTCTGCTCGGCGGCCAGGAAGATGGTGGCCAGCGCCGGGGTGTTGTAGGTCTGCTCCAGCCGCGAGTTGTCGATCGCGGTGACCAGGTCGAGGAAGGCCGGAATGTAGCGGCCCGACGCCTTGATCTCGGCGGCCCGGTTCAGTGCGGCCGGCGACATCAGGGCCAGCCAGAGGCCGCCGTCGGAGCCGAAGCACTTCTGCGGGGCGAAGTAGTAGACGTCGGTCTCGCCGACGCTGACCTCCAGGCCACCGGCCCCGGAGGTGGCGTCGACCAGCAGCAGGGAGCCCTCGTCGGCGCCGGCCACCCGGCTGATCGGCACCGCGACACCGGTCGACGTCTCGTTGTGCGGGGTCGCGTACGCGTCCACCCCGGCCTCGGCCACCAGCGAGGGCGCGGAGCCGGCCTCCGACTTGCGGACGGTCGGCTCGCCCAGGAACGGCGCGTCCTTGACGGACTTGGCGAACTTCGCGCCGAACTCCCCGAAGCTGGCGAACTGCGCCCGGTCCCGGATCAGGCCGAACGTCGCGACCTCCCAGAAGGCGGTGGTGCCGCCGTTGCCGATGACCACCTCGTAGCCCTCGGGCGGGGAGAAGAACTCGGCCATGCCGCGGCGCAGCCGGGCGACCTGGTCGCGCACGGTCTTCTGCCGGTGCGACGTGCCGAGGTAGCTCGTCGCCACGTCGGCCAGGGCGGAGACCGCCGCCGGACGGACCTTGGACGGCCCGCAGCCGAAGCGGCCGTCGGCGGGCTTGATCTCGTCGGGAATCCGGATGGTCGGTGCGTCAGCCACGGTTGTCTCGATCCTTCCACATGGGCGAGGGCGGGCCGGTCCGGCGACACTGCCGACCCTCATCCTCGCACTCCGGCCGACCACCATCGCCGCTGGTCCCACGCCGGGCCCTGAGGCGTACGCCACAGCCCGCTCCGCCCTGCCCTCGGCCCGCCGTCCCGGTCCGCTCCGCGGTCTCCGTCATGTCGCGGGGCGCAGTACCGGTTCCGAGACATGATCGACTCGACGTCACTGACCTCGGGGTGTCCGGGTGCGTTTTTCGACCCGACTTCAATGACGTCGAGTGGATCTACACCGGGGCGGGCCGGGGCGGGTGGGGGCGGGGTGGGAGTGGGTTGGCGGTGGCCGGGACGGGCGAACCCCCGTCCCGGACTGGGACGGGGGTTCGGAGGTGCTGCGGGACCAGGCGAACGGGTCAGACGCCGTGCGGGATGGCGTCCCAGCCCTCGACCTCCTGCGGCTTGCGGGGGCTGTGGCCGACGTACCGGGCCGACGGGCGGACGAGCCGCTGGAGGCGCTTCTGCTCCAGGATGTGCGCGCTCCAGCCGCCCATCCGGGCGCAGGTGAACATGGAGGTGAACATGTGTGCCGGTACCTCGGCGAAGTCGAGGACGACGGCGGACCAGAACTCGACGTTGGTGGCGAGCACCCGGTCCGGGCGGCGGGCCTGGAGCTCGGCCAGCGCGGCCTTCTCCAGCGCCTCGGCGATCTCGAAGCGCGGCGCGCCCAGCTCCTTGGCGGTGCGGCGGAGCACGCGGGCGCGCGGGTCCTCGGCCCGGTAGACCCGGTGGCCGAAGCCCATCAGCCGCTCGCCCCGGTCGAGGACGCCCTTGACGTACCCCTCGGCGTCGCCGCTGCGCTCGACCGCCTCCAGCATGCTGAGCACGCGGGACGGCGCCCCACCGTGCAGCGGGCCGGAGAGGGCGCCGATGCCGGAGGAGATGCAGGCCGCGGCGTCCGCGCCGGTCGAGGCGACGATCCGGGCGGTGAACGTGGAGGCGTTCAGGCCGTGCTCGGCGGCCGAGATGAAGTACGCGTCGACGGCCTTGACGTGGCGCGGGTCGGGCTCGCCCCGCCAGCGCTTCATGAAGCGCTCGACGATCGTCTGCGCCTTGTCGATCTCCTTCTGCGGCACGGCCGGTAGGCCCAGGCCGCGGGCGGACTGGGCGACGAAGGACAGCGCGGTGACGGACACCCGGGCCAGGTCCTCGCGGGCCTGCTCGTCCGAGATGTCCAGCAGCTGGCTGAGACCCCAGTACGGGGCGAGCATGGCGACGGCCGACTGCACGTCGACGCGGATGTCGCCGGAGTGCACCGGCACCGGGAACGGCTCGGCCGGCGGCAGGCCCGGGCCGAAGCGCCCGTCGACGAGGAGCGCCCAGACGTTGCCGAAGGAGACCTGGCCGATCAGATCCTCGATGTCGACCCCGCGATAGCGCAGCGCGCCGCCCTCACGGTCGGGTTCGGCGATCTCGGTCTCGAAGGCTACGACGCCCTCCAGTCCGGGTTTGAAATCGGCCATGTCGCTCTCCTGGATCTGCTCGGTGCGCCAGCCCGGGCTCGGATACCCGGCCCAGCCGGGCGAGCGCCTCAGGCGACCCTCAGGGATGTGTTCGTGACATCTTGCCTGCTGGTTACGCAAGTGCGCGACCCGCTACCGCTGTGCTACACGCGACATCCCCGAATGGGCGACGGCCCCGGTCGTCGGTGAGACTGGGCGGTACGTGCTGGCCTGCGCGCAGCGCGGTGACCGGCCGGTGGGGGAGGAGTAACAACGTGACGGGGGACACAATGCCGCCCGCGGCGATGCGTAACGAGTACGCGGCGGACCGGGGCCTTTCCGAGGCCGAGCTCGCCACCGACTGGCACACCCAGTTCGACCGCTGGTTCGCCGACGCGGTGGCCGCCGGCCTGCCCGAGCCGAACGCCATGGTGGTCGGCACCGCCGACGCCACCGGCCGGCCGAGCGCCCGTACCGTGCTGCTGAAGGGGTACGACTCCGACGGCTTCGTCTTTTTCACCAACTACGACTCGCGCAAGGGCGCCGAGGCGACCGCCAACCCGTACGCCAGCCTGGTCTTTCCCTGGTTCCCGATGCAGCGGCAGGTGGTGGTGGCCGGCCGGGTGGAGCGGGTCGACCGGGCCGAGACCGAGGCGTACTTCGCCAGCCGCCCGCGCGGCTCCCAGCTCGGCGCCTGGGCGAGCACCCAGTCCCGGGTGATCCCGGACCGGGTGGCGCTCGACGGCGCGTACCGGGCGGCGGCCGAGCGGTTCGCCGACGTCGAGCCGATCCCCGCCCCGCCGCACTGGGGCGGCCTGCGGGTACGCCCCGAGTCGGTGGAGTTCTGGCAGGGGCGGGCGAGCCGGCTGCACGACCGGCTGCGGTTCCGTCTGGTCGGGCCCGGCGAGTGGGGCGTGGAGCGGTTGGCACCGTGACGGACGTGAAGGACCGCCGGCGGAGCGCGGCACGCCGGCTGGCGATCGACCTGCGTCCCCTGTCCGTGCCCGCCTACCGGCGGCTGTGGCTGGGCAACACGGTGGCGTCGTTCGGTTTCCAGGTCACGGCCGTCGCGGTGCCGGTCGAGATGTACGCGCTGACCCAGGACTCGCTCTGGGTGGGCCTGCTCGGCGTCGCCGGCTTCGTACCCCTGCTGGTCTTCGGGCTCTGGGGTGGCGCGGTGGCCGACGCCCGCGACCGGCGCCGGGTGCTGCTCGGCGGATCGGCGCTGCTCTGGGCCTCGGTGCTCGCGCTGCTGGCGCAGTCGCTGGTCGGCGTGGGCAGCGCCGCGCTGCTGCTCGGCCTGGTGACCGTGCACTCCATCGCGTTCGCGATCAGCTCCCCGGCGCGGTCGGCGATCCTGCCCCGGCTGCTGCCGCCGGAGCTGGTGCCGGCCGCCACCACGCTGAACTACACCACCTTCACCGCGGCGGCGGTGGCCGGGCCGCTCGCCGCCGGCCTGGTCCTCGCCGCCTTCGGCACCGGCGCCGGCCTGCCGGTGGCGTACGCCCTCGACGCGGTGCTCTTCACCGGGCTGGTGGTGGCGACCCTGCGGCTGCCCGCGATGCCGCCCGAGCCGCCGGCCGACGGCGAGGTCCGGCGCGGCGGGCTGGCCGGGATCGTCGACGGCCTCCGGTACCTGGCGACCACGCCGGTGCTGCTGCTCTCGTTCGCGATCGACCTGATCGCGATGATCCTGGCCATGCCGCGGGCGCTGTTCCCGGAGGTGGCCCAGGAGCGGTTCGGCGGCGGGGCGGCGGTCGGCTGGCTCTACAGCGCGATCGCGATCGGGGCGGTGCTCGGCGGGCTCAGCTCCGGCTGGATCGGCCGGCTGCGCCGGCAGGGTCTCGCCCTGGTGGTCGCGGTGGTGGGCTGGGGGCTGGCCGTCGCCGCGGCCGGCCTCGCCGGACAGCTCTGGCTGATGGTGCTGCTGCTCGCCGTGGCCGGCGCCGCCGACCTGGTCAGCGCGGTGCTGCGCCAGTCGATGCTGCTGGTGTACGCCCCGGACCGGATGCGCGGCCGGCTCCAGGGCGTCAACATCGTCGTCGTCGCCGGTGGCCCCCGCCTCGGCGACCTGCGGGCCGGCGCGATGGCCGCCGGCTTCGGCGGTGGCGTCGCGTGGATCGGTGGCGGCCTCGGCGCGGCCGTGCTCGCGGTGGCGCTGGCGGTGGCCTTCCCGGCACTGCTGCGGTACCGGGCGGCGGGCGTGTCCCGTTAAGGTCGCCGACATGGACAACCCCGACCAGCGTCCCCCCTCGGGCGCGCAGTGGACCATCTCCGCAGCCGGCCACGAGGCCGTCGTCGTCGAGGTGGGCGGGGGTCTACGGACCTACCGGCACGACGGCGTCGACTACCTCGACGGGTACGCCGAGGACGAGATCTGCCCCGGCTGCGCCGGGCAGGTGCTCGCCCCCTGGCCGAACCGGATCCGGGACGGGCGGTACGCGTACGGCGACCGGGAGCTGCAACTGACCCTCAGCGAGCCGGAGCGGGGGGTTGCGATCCACGGCCTGGTCAACTGGGTGTCGTGGTACCTCGTGGAGCAGTCGGCGGACGCCGTGACCGTCGGCTACGACCTGCCGCCGACCCCCGGCTACCCGTGGCCGCTCCGGCTGCGCACCCGGTACTCCGTCGGGCCGGACGGCCTGCGCGTCGCGCACGAGGTGACCAACACCGGCGGGGAGCCGTGCCCGTTCGGGCTGGCGGTGCACCCGTACCTGCGGCTGCCCGGTGTGGCGGTGGACGACCTGACGCTGGGGCTGCCGGCCCGCAGCCGGGTGCAGGTGGACGGCCGACTGCTGCCGATCGGGGTCAGCCCGGTGGCCGGGACGGAGTACGACTGGACCAGCCCGCGCCGGATCGGTGGGGCACGCCTCGACATGTGCTTCGGCGACGTGATCCGGGACGACGAGGGCGGCTCCTCGGTCAGCCTGGTCGCGCCGGACGGCTCGTCGGGGGTGCGGATCTGGGCCGACCGGGAGTTCGGCTGGTGGCAGGTCTTCACCTCCGACGCGCTCACCGGGGAACGGCACCGCCGCTCGGTGGCGATCGAGCCGATGACCTGCCCGCCGGACGCGTTCCGCTCCGGCCGGGACGTGATCGCGTTGAAGCCCGGCGTCGGGTGGCGGGGCGTGTGGGGCGTACGGCCCGGGGCCTGAGGAGATCGGCGTGGAGTTCGGTGAGGTGGTCCGGCGGCGCCGGATGGTGCGCAACTACGACCCGGATCGTCCCGTCCCGCCCGACGTGGTGGACCGGCTGCTCGACCACGCCATCCGGGCACCCTCCGCCGGGTTCGCCCAGGGCTGGGGCTTCCTGGTGCTGGAGAGCCCGGAGGACCGGGAGCGGTTCTGGTCGGTGGCCACTCCGGTGGGTGGTGGCCGGGAGCGCTGGCTGACCGGCATGCGGCGGGCACCGTTGATCATCGTCCCGCACGCCAACCGATCGGCGTACCTGGAGCGGTACGCGGAGCCGGACAAGGGCTGGGCCGACCGGTCGACGGAGCGTTGGCCGGTGCCGTACTGGATCGTCGACACCGGATTCGCCGCCCTGTTGATGCTCCTCACCGCCGTGGACGAGGGGCTGGGGGCGTGCTTCTTCGGCATCCCCCCGCAGCGGACCGACGACTACCGGTCGGCGTTCGGGGTGCCGGAGGAGTACCAGCCCGTCGGGGCGATCACGGTGGGTTATCGTGCCCCGGACCACCGGTCACCGTCGCTGCGTCGCGGGCGTCGTCCGGTGGACGAGGTGGTCCGCCGAGGCCGGTGGAGCTGAGCGACTGCGCAAGGTTCGTCCGGGTTGAGAAACGGACGGGCGGTAGCGAAACTGGCATCAGGGAGCAGAACGCGGTGTGCGGAGGGCGGCTACGCTGGCACGGTCATCGGTGCCGCGGGGAGGGGAGCGTGCCGTCGTGATCTTCAGAGCGGTCCGGGACGGGCGTCCCTATCCGGAGCACAATCTGACGCTCAAACAGTGGGCGGAGATCCCTCCGCGCCCGCTGCGCCTGGATCAGTTGATCACCACCAAGCGCGAGCTGGCGCTGGACAAGCTGCTCGCCGAGGACTCGACCTTCTACGGGGACCTGTTCCCGCACGTCGTGCAGTGGAACGGTGGCCTCTACCTGGAGGACGGGCTGCACCGGGCCCTGCGGGCGGCGCTCCAGCAGCGCAACCAGATCCACGCCCGGGTGCTCGTCCTCTCCGAGGCCGTGGAGTGAGTCTTCGTTAAGGTGGCCCGCATGAGCCCTCTGGACCTGCTCGACCTGGACGCGTCGCTCACCTCCGAGGAGCGGCAGATCCGCGCCGTCGTGCGCCAGCTCATCGACGACCGGGTACGCCCGCACGTCGCCGGCTGGTACGAGGAGGGCCAGGTGCCCGCGCGGGAACTGGCCCGCGAGTTCGGCAAGCTCGGCCTGCTCGGCATGCACCTGACCGGGTACGGCTGCGCCGGCTCGTCGGCCGTCGCGTACGGGCTCGCCTGCCTGGAGCTGGAGGCCGGCGACTCCGGGGTCCGCTCGCTGGTGTCCGTGCAGGGGTCGCTGGCGATGTACGCGATCTGGAAGTACGGCAGCGACGAGCAGAAGCAGCGCTGGCTGCCCGCGATGGCCACCGGTGAGGCGATCGGCTGCTTCGGCCTGACCGAGCCGGACCACGGCTCCGACCCGGCGTCGATGGCCACCCGGGCCCGCCGCGACGGCGACGACTGGATCCTGCACGGCGGCAAGATGTGGATCACCAACGCGCCCGTCGCGGACGTCGCGGTGATCTGGGCGCGCACCGACGAGGGCGTACGCGGCTTCGCCGTACCCATGGACACGCCCGGTGTCACGGCGCGGGAGATCCGGCGCAAGATGTCGCTGCGCGCGTCGGTGACCGGCGAGATCACGCTCGACGACGTCCGGCTCCCGGCGGACGCGCGACTGCCCGGGGCGAGCGGGCTGAAGGCCCCGCTGAGCTGCCTGACCGAGGCCCGGCACGGCATCGTCTGGGGTGCGCTCGGCGCGGCCCGGGACTGCCTGGAGACCACCCTGACGTACGCGACCACCCGCACCCAGTTCGGCCGGCCGCTCGCCGGGTTCCAGCTCACCCAGGCCAAGCTCGCGGACATGGCCGTCGAGTGGAACAAGGGCTTCCTGCTCGCGCTCCAACTGGGGCGGCTCGCCGACGCCGGGAAGCTGCGCCCGGACCAGGTCAGCGTGGGCAAGCTCAACAACGTCCGGGAGGCGCTGGCCATCGCCCGCCAGTGCCGCACGATCCTGGGCGCCAACGGGGTGTCCGGCGAGTACCCGATCATGCGGCACGCCAACAACCTGGAGAGCGTGCTGACGTACGAGGGCACCTCCGAGATCCACCAACTGGTCATCGGGCAGAAGCTCACCGGGCTGTCCGCGTTCGCGTAGGGCAGGCCCTCACCCGTTCGGGTGGCTCGCCGAGCGGGTGTCGTACAGGGGTCGTAACGTCTGAGGAAGACGACGTGTCTGACGAGGACGGAGAGGGCCATGGCCCGCGACGCTGAGATCAACGAACCCACCAGGGAGTTTCCCGGCTACCCGACCGCCGACACGCTCAAGACGCGCTCGGAGGAGCCGCCCGAGCCCACCCCGGGCTCGCCGGTACCGTCCGGTGGGCCGGCCCGCGGCCTGCTCTGGGTGCTCGGCGCGGCGGCACTGGCCGTGGTCGCGCTGCTCGGCGTGCAGGCCACCGGCCTGCTGCCCGACTTCCGCAACCCGTTCGCGAAGGAGCAGACCGACCGCAGCCAACCGCCGCTGCTCCAGTCGATCCAGGACCTCAGCCGCTACGTCGCCGCCGAGGGCAACTTCCAGGTGGTCGTCGACCTCCAGAACGACCGCAACAACGTGCCGGACTGGCTGGTCAACGAGCGCACGCTCTTCGTCGGCGCGGGCAGCGTCGAGGCGTACGTCGACTTCGCCAAGATCTCCGAGGGCGCGATCGTCGAGTCGGCCGACGGGAAGTCGGTGGAGATCAAGCTGCCGGCGCCACAGCTCGGCAAGACCAACCTCGACCTGGAGAAGAGCTACGTCTTCGCCGAGGAGCGGGGTCTGCTCAACCGCGTCGGCGACCTGGTCGGGGGCGACCCCAACCGGCAGCAGCAGGTCTACCAGCTCGCCGAGGAGCGGATCACCACCGCCGCCCGGGACAGCGGGCTCAACCAGCGGGCGGAGGAGAACACCCGCAAGATGCTGGAGGGGCTGCTCCGCTCCCTGGGCTACGAGAAGGTCACCGTCACCTACACCGCTCCCTGACCCAGCAACGCGGCGGGGGGCGCCCCCCCCCCCGGGGGGGGGGGGGCCCGCCGGGGGCCCCCCCCCCCCCCCCCGCCGGAGGGGGCCCACGGGCCGGACCCCGCCGGGGGGGCCCCGGTGCCCCCCACCCCCCCGGC
>NZ_JBITMC010000017.1:99697-131009 GCF_044465805.1 Micromonospora sp. NPDC049497
CGGAGGGCACCCCCACCGAGGCGGTCATCGAGTCGGTCGCCGTCACCGAGGCCGGGCCCCCCCCCCCCCCCCCCCCCCCCCCCCCCGGCGCCCCCCCCCCCCCGGGGGGGGGCCGCCCCCCGCCGCGTGTCTCCCCGACTCCCGCCCGGCAGTTTCAGGGAAACAGTGGCCATTCCGGCGGCGGAGGCCGCAGTTTCCCCGAAACTGCGCCGGTCAGGGTGAGGATCAGTAGCGCATCGTGTAGCGGTCCTCGTTCGGCATGAGGACCCACAGCACCAGGTAGACGATCACCTGGGTGCCGGGCAACAGCAGCGACAGCAGGAACAGCAGCCGGATGAACCCGGCCGACCGGCCGTAGCGCTGCGCCAGGCCGGCGCACACACCGGCGATCATGCGCCCCTGACGGGGACGAACAAGCCTGCGACTCATCGTCGTACTCCCACTCTGCGGCGGTCCGCCGCTCTGCAGTCAACGGTAGGAAGGGACGGCCACCTCGCCATCGGTCCCAGGGAGGATCGGCGGGCCGTCGACCCGTAGGTGCATACCCGGGAGTGCCACCCGCAACGCCTCCCTCGGTCGGCGCGGGCGGCGGGCGGGCGGGAGCGGGCGGGGGGTGAGCTGGGCGGGTAGGCTCGCTGGTTGGGCACCCACACCCCGGGCGTCCTACCGAGCCGCCCGGACCGGGACCGGCCATGAACCCGGCGAAACCTCGCACGACGAGGGGCGGCGGCGAGGAAGTGCAGACATGATCAGCGTTTTCGACCTCTTCAGCGTCGGTATCGGGCCGTCCAGCTCGCACACCGTCGGGCCGATGCGGGCGGCACGGACGTTCGTCGCCGGGCTCAAGGCCGACGGGCTGCTGGCCGACACCGCCCGGGTACGGGCGGAACTCTTCGGTTCCCTGGGTGCCACCGGGCACGGCCACGGCAGCGACCGGGCGGTGCTGCTCGGGCTGGCCGGGGAGGCACCGGAGACCGTGGACACCGACTCGGTGGACGCGCGGGTCGCCCGGATCCGGGCCGAGCGCCGGCTCGCCCTGCTGGACGCGCACGAGGTGGACTTCGACCCGGACCGGGACCTGGTGCTGCACCGCCGTCGGTCGCTGCCGTACCACCCCAACGGGATGACGTTCGCCGCGTACGACGGCGCGGGCGCGGAGATCCGTACGCGGACGTACTACTCGGTCGGCGGCGGGTTCGTGGTCGACGAGGCGGCGGCCGGGGCGGACCGGATCAAGCCGGACACGACCCGGGTGCGGTACCCGTTCTCGACGGGTGGGCAGTTGCTCGACGTGACGCGGGAGACAGGGCTGTCGATCGGCGAGGTGATGCTCGCCAACGAGCTGTCCTGGCGTACCGAGGGTGAGGTGCGGGCCGGCCTGCTGGAGATCTGGCGGGTGATGCGGGAGTGCGTGGCGCGGGGCTGTGAGCGGGACGGCGTACTCCCGGGGGGCCTGAAGGTCCGGCGGCGCGCCGCGGAGCTGCGGAAGAGCCTGGACGCGGAGGTCGACGCCAGCGACCCGCTGCGCGCGATGGACTGGGTGACCCTGTTCGCGCTGGCGGTGAACGAGGAGAACGCGGCCGGCGGCCGGGTGGTGACCGCGCCCACCAACGGCGCGGCGGGGATCATCCCGGCGGTGCTGCACTACTACGTGCGGTTCGTCCCGGGCGCCTCCGACGAGGGTGTGGTGCGGTTCCTGCTGGCGGCCGGCGCGATCGGCGTGCTGTTCAAGGAGAACGCGTCGATCTCCGGCGCGGAGGTGGGCTGCCAGGGTGAGGTCGGCTCGGCCTGCTCGATGGCCGCCGCCGGGCTGGCGGAGGCACTGGGCGGTACGCCGGAGCAGGTGGAGAACGCGGCCGAGATCGGCATGGAGCACAACCTGGGCCTGACCTGCGACCCGGTCGGCGGCCTCGTGCAGATCCCCTGCATCGAGCGCAACGCGGTGGCTAGCATCAAGGCGATCACCGCCGCCCGGCTCGCGTTGCGCGGCGACGGGGTGCACCACGTCTCGCTGGACAAGGTCATCAAGACCATGCGCGAGACCGGGGCGGACATGAAGGTCAAGTACAAGGAGACGGCACGCGGCGGTCTGGCCGTCAACGTGATCGAGTGCTGAACCCGGTCGCGGCCGTCTCGGGGCGGGAGGCGGCGTGACCTCTGGCGTCGGGGCGTTGTGGTCGCACCGCGACGCGCTGCGCCTGCTGGTCAGACGCGACCTGGCGGTGAAGTACCAGCAGTCGGTGCTCGGGTACCTGTGGTCGCTGATCGAGCCGCTGGGCACCGGGGCGATCTACTTCTTCGTCTTCGGCGTCCTGTACGCGCGGGACACCAGCCGCCACCTCGGGGACGCCGCCGACTCGTACCCGCTGTTCCTGATCACCGGGGTCTTCGCCTGGATGTGGGCCAGTTCGGCGCTGGGCGAGGCGGCCAACGCGCTCACCGGTCAGGCCCGGCTGATCACCACGATGAACATGCCCCGGCAGCTCTTCCCGATCGGCCGGGTGGTGGGCCGGGTCGCCGAGTACCTGGCCGGGCTGCCGATCCTGGTGGCGGTGGCCGTCGCGTACGCGGTGAACGGCCGGGTCGACCTGGGCTGGTCGGTGCTGGTGCTGCCGCTGGCGATCGCGGTGCAGGGCGCGCTGCTGGTCGGGCTGGCGCTGCTGCTGTCGGCGGTGAACGTGCTGATGCGTGACGTCGAGCGGTTCATGCGGCTGGTGATCCGGGTGCTGTTCTACGCGACGCCGATCATCTACCCGCTGAGCCTGGTCCGGGACTCGGACCTGCCCGGCTGGGTGAAGGTCTCCTACGAGCTGAACCCGCTGGTCGGGATCTTCCAGTTGCACCACGCGGTCTGGTACCCGGACGAGTTCCCGGAGGCGCGGTTGCTCGCCACCACCGTGGCCGGCAGCCTGCTGGTGCTGGCCGCCGGCTGGTGGGCGTTCCGCCGGCTCGAACCGGCCGTACTCAAGGAACTGTGAATGGCCGAGGCGATCATCGAGGCCGACGGGCTCGGCATCCAGTTCGTGCGGAACCGGCGGCGGCAGTTGCGGCTGCGCGAGTTCTTCATCCGACCCGGCGCGGGACGCGGCGTCGACGAGGGCCGGTTCTGGCCGCTGCGCGACCTGACCTTCACCATCGAGGCCGGGGAGACGGTCGGGGTGATCGGCCGCAACGGCACCGGCAAGAGCACCCTGCTGCGGTTGATCGCCGGCGTGCTGATCCCGGACGAGGGCAGGATCCGGGTCTCCGGTGATGTGGCGCCGCTGCTGGAACTGTCCGCCGGTTTTTCCAGCGAGCTGACCGGCCGGGAGAACCTGTACCTGGTCGGCGGCCTGCACGGGCTGTCCTCGGCGTACCTGCGGCGGCACTTCGACGAGATCGTCGCGTTCGCCGGTGAGCAGGTGGAGCGGGCCATCGACTCGTCGGTGCGGCACTACTCGTCGGGGATGAAGGTGCGACTAGGCTTCGCGATCATCTCGCACCTGCCGCACCGGATCCTGCTCATGGACGAGGTGACGGCGGTCGGGGACGCGGAGTTCCGCCGAAAGTGCTATGCGACGATCGATCGTCTGCTCGGGGAGGGGCGCACGCTGGTGCTGGTGTCACACAACGAGAACGACCTGACCCGGTTCTGCCGTCGGGGGTTCTACCTCGACGCGGGCCGGTTGACCGTGGACGGGACGGTCGGCGAGGCGCTGGACGCGTACCACGGAGCGGTGGAGCGGTGACCCTCGCGATCGTGCTCGCCGCCGAGCCGCACGCCACGCCGGCGGACCGCCTCGTCGACCAGTGCCGGCGGGCCGGTGCGAGTGAGGTGCGCCGCGCCGCCGACCTGGACGAGCTGGCGACGTTCGCGGAGGCGGCCACCGGCCCGGTGCTCGTCGCCGGCGCCGACCTGGTCGCGCACACCGCCGTGCTGCGGCACCTGGCCACCAGCCCGGTCGGGCCGACGGTGGCGCTGGTGCTCACCGACCCGCCTTCGCGCGGCCGCACGGCGGTCCGCGAGGAGCGCGGCCAGGTGGTGGCCGCCGGTCCGGCCGACGAACTGGACGGCGAGGTCACCGGCACGTTCGGGGGCGCGTTGCGGGTCGGCGCCGCCGATGTGCCGGCCCTCGTCGAGTCGGCGCGGACGGTGGCCGCCGGGGTGGTCGCGGTGGGACCGGCCGGGCCGACCGGGGCGAGGCCGGTCGGGTCCGCCGTGGACCGGCTCTTCGCCGACCTCGCCGCGCGCGGCACGCTGACGTTCGCCCATCGGGTACGTCTGCTCGTGGCGCACCGGGTCACCGACCCGACCGAGCTGGCCGGGGCGGAGGCGGCGGTCGCCGCCGTCGACGAGGACCGGGCGGAGCTGCGGCTGTCGGTGAAGGAGCGGGACGACTTCTTCACGACGTACTTCGTGAGCACCTGGTCCCCGCACGTGACGAAGCTGTCGGCGCGGCTGGGACTGACCCCGACCGTCGTCACGATGATCTCGATCGCGTTCGCGGTGGCGGCGGCGGTGCTGTTCGCCGTCGGCGACCGGCCGGCGCTGGTCCTCGGCGGGGTGCTGCTCTACCTGGGCTTCGTGCTGGACTGCGTGGATGGCCAGTTGGCCCGCTACACCCGCAACTTCAGTGCCTGGGGCGGCTGGCTGGACACGATGGCCGACCGGGCCAAGGAGTACGTGGTCTACGCGGGCCTCGGCTACGGGGCGACGGCCGCCGGGTACCGCTACGGGTGGGCGTTGGCGATCGCCGCGATGACCCTCCAGACGGTGCGGCACATGACCGACACCTGGTACGGGGCGCTGCACGACGAGGCGGCGCGCCGCCCGAAGGCCGTCGGCGGGGGCGGCGGGATCGGCGACAAGCTCAACGCCGCCTCGACGCGGGTGCAGGCGGACACCGGTTCGCTGTCGTACTGGTTGAAGCGGACGGTGGTGTTCCCGATCGGGGAGCGGTGGGCACTGATCGCGATCACGGTGGCGCTGTTCAGCCCGCTGGTCGCCCTGGTGGCGGTGCTGGTGTGGGCGGCGCTGGCGTTCGCGTACACCGGGGCTCTGCGCACGCTGCGCGCCCGCTGGATGCGGGTCGGGGTGCTGGGCACGGTGGACACCTCGCTGCACCGCGACGACGGCCCGCTGGCCCGCCGGCTGCCGGCGGTGCCGTGGCGCAGGCCGCTGGAGTCGGCCGTGAACGCCGCGGCGGGGATGGCGGTGCTGCTGGTGATCACACTGGTCGTCGGCGAGGCCGTTCCGCGCTGGGTGCCGCTGGCCGCCCTGGTGTGGCTGCTGCCCGCGGCCGGTATGGCGCGGGCGCCGCACGGGGGCGCGCTGGACTGGCTGGTGCCGGCGGCGCTGCGGGCCGCCGAGTACCTGTTCGCGATCGCCGTCGGCGTGGTCGGCGACGTGCCGGCCTGGGTGATCTTCGGGTACGTCTTCGTGCTGACCCTGCACCATTACGACCTGACCGCCCGGCTGGAGAAGCGGAAGGTGGCCCCGCCGCTGCACGACGCCACGCTGGGCTGGGAGGGACGTTCGGCGGTACTGGCCCTGGCGGCGATCGTCGGATTTGCGGGTATCGGGATGGTTACACTCGGTACGTACCTTCTCGTGGTTTTCATGGCAAGCGTCGCCCTCGCCTGGGTGGTCCTGCCCGCCCGCGCCGCGCGGGCGACGGCCGGTCCGGTCGGCGCCGGAGGTGGCTCGCCGGGCTGAGGTGAGGGACGGCCGGTGTGACCCTGATCAGCTTCGTCGTGCCGGCCTACCGGGTGCAGGGCTACCTGCGCGAATGCCTGGACTCGATCCTGGGGCAGCCGGAGAGCGACATCGAGGTGATCGGTGTCGACGACTGCTCGCCCGACGACAGCGGCGAGATCCTCGCCGAGTACGCCGACCGCGACCCCCGCGTGCACGCGGTCCGGTTGCCGGAGAACGCCGGGCTCGGTCCGGCCCGCAACGTCGGGCTGGACCGGGCCGTCGGCGAGTACGTGTGGTTCGTCGACGGGGACGACTGGCTGGAGCCGGAGTGCCTCACCGCCGTCTCCGACCGCCTGCGCGCCACCCGGCCGGACGTCCTCGTCGTCGACCACATCCGCGCCTGGTGGAACACGAGCACGACCCGCAGCGGGATGCGCGACGTCTACCCGGAACCGCCCGGCCCGGAGACCTTCCGGCTACGCGAGCGGCCGGAGGCGGTCCACCTGCTGCACACCGCCTGGAACCGGCTGCTGCGCCGGCAGTTCCTGGTCGACAACGGCCTGCGCTTCGCCCCCGGCTGGTACGAGGACGTGTCGTTCACCTACCCGGCGCTGATGCTCGCCGAGCGGATCGGCGTCCTGGACGTGGTGTGCGTCAACTACCGGCAGCGCCGGACCGGGGCGATCACCCGCACCCGGGGCGAACGCCACTTCGAGGTCTTCGAGCAGTGGCACCGGGTGTTCCGTCTCATGGACCGGTGGGGACCGGCCGTCGACGAGCTGCGGCCCGTCGTCTTCGAGCGGATGATCTGGCACTACCTGACCGTGCTGGGCAACGGGGAGCGCATCGCCCCGGAACTGCGACCCCGGTTCTTCGCCCGGATCACCACCGACTACCGGCGCTGGCGCCCACCGCAGGGCTATCCGGTCCCGCCCGGCGTGGACGGCGTCAAGCACCGGCTGGTCGCCGCCGGCCGGTGGCGGACGTTCAGCGCGCTGCGGAACGCGTACCTCGCCCGGGACGCCGCCGGGCAGCGGGCCCGGCGCGTGAAGCGGCGGGTGACCCCCGTGGCGCGGCGCACCGCCCGGCGGACCCGCGACGTGCTGCTGCACGAGTACTACCGGACCGAGCTGCGGCGACCCGTCGACCCGACGCTGGCCGTCTACGCGGCCTACTGGTACCGCGGCTACGCCTGCAACCCGGCGGCGATCTACGAGGCGGCCCGCCGGCTGGCCCCACGGGTGCGGGGCGTGTGGATCGTGCGGCGGGACCGGGTGGACACCCTCCCCGAGGGCGTCGAGTACGTGGTGGCGGGGACGCCGGCCGCGTACCGGACGCTGGCGCGGGCCCGCTGGTTGGTCAACAACGTCAACTTCCCGGACGCCGTCCGCAAGCGGCCCGGCACCGTGCACGTGCAGACCCACCACGGCACCCCGGTCAAGGTGATGGGACTGGACCAGCAGCGCTACCCGGTGGGCGCGGTGGGCATGGACTTCGCCGGGCTGCTGCGCCGGGTGGACCGGTGGGACTACAGCATCACGTCGAACAGCTTCTCCACCCAGATGTGGGACCGGGCGTACCCGGCCGCGTACACCACCCTGGAGGTCGGCTACCCGCGCAACGACCGGCTGGTCACCGCCTCCCGTGCGGAGGTGTTGCGGATCCGCGCCGACCTGGGCGTCCGCGACGGCGAGCAGGTCGTCCTGTACGCGCCGACGCACCGCGAGCACCTGCCGGGCTACCGGCCGCCGTTCGACCCGGACTGTGTCCTCGACGTGCTCGGTCCGGCGGGCCGGCTGCTCATGCGCAGCCACTACTTCCACGACCGGGACCGGCGGACACTCCGTGCGGTCGACCGGGACCGGGTCCACGACGTCAGCGCGCACCCGCGCGTCGAGGACCTCTACCTCGCCGCCGACCTGTTGGTCACCGACTACTCGTCGGCGATGTTCGACTACGCGGTCCTGGACCGGCCGATCGTGATCTACGCGCCGGACTGGGAGGCGTACCGCCTGGCGCGCGGCGTCTACTTCGATGTCACCGCCGAGCCGCCCGGTGCGGTCGCCCGGACCTTCGCCGGGCTGCTCGACCTGTTCCGATCGGGTGCGGTACGCGGGGAAGCGGCGGAGGAGGCCCGGCGGCGGTTCCGGGACCGGTTCTGCGCACTGGACGACGGGCACGCCGCCGAGCGGGTGGTCCGGCGGGTCTTTATCGAAGGCGTTTAATAGGACTGTTACGAGTCGAACATGGCACGTTCACCCGATGTGCGAATTGAATGATTCTCGTCACAGTCATTGCCGGGGTCTGTCCGGCGAGTCTGGGGGAGGAGACGGTGACCACCGTCGCGCTCAAGGATGTCACCAAGGTGTTCAAGGACGGCACGCTCGCCGTCGACACCGTGAACCTGGACGTCGAGGACGGCGAGTTCATGGTGCTGCTCGGCCCGTCCGGGTGCGGGAAGTCGACCGTGCTCCGGATGGTCGCCGGCCTGGAGGACCCGACCTCCGGCGCGGTGCTGCTGAACGGTGAACTCGCCAACGACCTGCCGCCCCGCGAGCGCGGCGTCGCGATGGTCTTCCAGGACTTCGCCCTGTACCCGCACATGTCTGTGAACGACAACATCGAGTTCCCGCTCCGGCTGGCCGGCCTGGAGCCGGAGCGGCGCGGCGAGCGGGTCACCGACGTGGCCAGCGCGTTGGGCATCGGCGACGTGCTCGCCCGCCGACCCAGCCAGCTCTCCGGCGGGCAGCGCCAGCGGGTGGCGATGGGCCGCGCGATCGTCCGCCGTCCCGGGCTCTTCCTGATGGACGAGCCGCTGTCCAACCTCGACAGCGGGCTCCGCGCCGAGCTGCGCGCGGAGATCTCCGGCCTGACCCGGGAACTCGGCGTCACCACCGTCTACGTGACCCACGACCAGGCCGAGGCGCTCACCATGGCCGACCGGGTCGCCATCATGCGCAAGGGCGTCCTCCAGGACGTGGGCACCCCCACCCAGGTGTACGGCCGGCCGGCCACCCTCTACGTGGCCGCGTTCCTCGGCAGCCCCCGGATGAACCTGCTGGAGGCGTCGGTCTACGTCCACCTCGACCGGTACGTCACCCTCACCCTCGGCGACCAGGCGCTCTACCTGCCGTGGAACGACATCCGCACCCGGGCCGTGGCGCACTACCACGGGGAGCGGATCGTCGTGGGCATGCGCGCGGAGGCGCTCACCCCGGTCGCCCCGGACAGCCCCGGCGACGTCCTCCAGGGCCGCATCCGGTACCTGGAGCACCACGGGCACGAGTCTCTGGCCTTCCTCGACATCGGCGCGACCGCCGTCGTCGTCGACGAGATGAGCAACGGCCCGGTCGAGACACCGGCCGCCGGCCAGCGCGGGCTGCGCCGCTTCGGCCAGGTCGTGCAGCGGTTCGCCGGGCGCTCCGCCGAGCAGGAGGACGAGGCCGACGCGCGCTCCGGCACGCGGACCAGCGTGCTGCACGACCCGGGCCGTCACCATCGTCGCCCGGCGGAACTCGCCGTACGGCTGGCGCCGTACCCCGCGGTCACCGCCGGTCACCCCATGGCCGTCCAGGTACGCATGGACGCCCTGCACTTCTTCGACGAACGCGGCGACCGCATCGACGTCGGCTGGCGCTGAGGTGTAAGGAGGGGCACCTTGTTAACGCCTCGTGTAGAGGAAGGGCCCCTTCTTAACGGTTGCTGACCGTGTGCCGGTCGCGGCGCGTGTCGGCTCGGGATAATGAGCGGCGACCGTGGCGGCGCACCGGAGGCGGGACCGATGGACTGGGTGTCGACGGCGGTGGGCCTCGGCATCGTCGTCATCGTCCTCCGGGACGTGTTCCACACGCTCCTGCACCCCGCCGGCCGGGGCACCCTCGCCCGGCTGGTGATGCGGCTGGTGTGGCGGTCCGCCGGCCGGGGTGGCCGCAAGGGGCGCATCTCCGGCCTGGCCGGGCCGCTCGGCATGGCGGCGGTGGCCCTGCTCTGGAGCCTGGCGACCATCGTCGGCTGGGCCCTGATCTACCTCGCGGACATGCCGGAGGGCTTCGCGTTCTCCGTGGAGTCGCACCAGCGCAACAGCCTGCTCGACGCGGTCTACCTGTCGCTGGTGACGGTCACGACGCTCGGCTTCGGCGACATCGCGCCGACCTCCGTCTGGATGCGCCTCGCCACGCCGATCGAGGCGTTGGTCGGCTTCTCGCTGCTCACCGCCGTGGTCGCGTGGGTCGTGGAGGTCTACCCGGCGCTGACCCGGCGTCGCGTCCTGGCGCTCCGCCTGTCGGTGCTGCGCCGGGCCCGCAACCACCCCGAGGACAAGCCGCCCGAGCACCTCCCGCCGGACCTGCTGGCCGACCTGGCGGCGGCGGTGGCGGAGGTCAGGGTGGACCTGACCCAGTTCCCCACCAGTTACTACTTCCGGGAGCAGACCGAGGAGACCGCCCTGCCGGCCATGCTCCGCTACGCGCTGGACCTGGTGGACCTGGCCGCCGAGTCGGCCGACCCGCACGTCCGAACGGCCGGCCGGATGCTCGGCTGCGCGCTGGACGACCTCGCCACGGTGCTCGACGACGACTTCCTGCGGGTCGGCGGCGACACCCGGGCGGTGCTGCGGGCGTACGCGCGGGACCAGCGGCACCATGCCGAGACCGCGTGGAGCGGCTCCTAACCCGGTGCGTGGGGGCGGCGGAACGGCCCCCAGGCGACGAACCGGGTGAACAGGTCGCGCGGGCTCGGGCCGTCGTCGGGGTTCAGCCGGTACAGGTCGCGCGCCGCCTCGTAGAGCAGACCGCACAGGTAGATCGACAGGCCGACCGGGTTGTCGTCGTACTCGACCTTGAGCAGCAGGCGGGCGTGCGCGCACGGCCAGGGCTGGCCGCAGGCCCGGCAGCACCACATCGGGCGGAGCGGGGTGTGCGGCGTGGCGTGCGACGGGTGCGGCCGGGGCCGGTCCGGCGGGGGACCGTCGGGCGGCTGCGGAAGCTGGTGGCGGATCACGAGTGACAGTCTGGTGAGGGCGCGACTACTGTCGGAAGGCGTTCGTCTCCTACCCGCTCGGTCGTGCAATCGGCTGTCGCTCGCGTGCAGAGGTGTGCAGATGTCGGGAATGCCGATGCTGGAGTTGTTCGCCGGTGAGCTGCGTCGGTTGCGGACCGACGCCGGGATGTCCCAGGAGGCGCTCGGCGAACGACTCAACTACTCCGCCTCGCTGGTGGCGGCGGTGGAGCAGTCCCGTCGCCCGCCCCGGGAGGAGTTCACCCAGCGATGCGACGAGGTCCTGGCCGCGGGCGGTCTGCTGGTGCGGATCCGGGAGGCGATCCTCCGGGAGAGCCTGATGCCGTGGTTCCGGGAGTGGGTGACGATCGAGCAGGAGGCGGTGACGCTGCGGAGCTTCGAGCCGCTGGTCGTGCCCGGCCTGCTCCAGACTGAGGCGTACGCGCGGGCGCTCTACGAGGGCGCGGCGCAGCTCGTGGGCGAGGAGATCGAGCAGCCGCTCGCGGCCCGGCTCGCTCGGCAGGGGGTGTTGAACAGGCCGTCGCCGCCGCAGTTCGTGGTGGTGCTCGACCACACCGTGCTGGAACGGCCGGTCGGCGGGCTGCAGGTAATGCGCGACCAGCTCCGTCACCTCGTCGAGGTGGGTCGCCGGCCCAGGGTGCACCTGCACCTGGTGCCGCGTGACGTGGGGGCCTACCCGGGGCTGAACGGCGCGTTCGTCGTGGCCACGCCCCCCGAAGGGGACGACATCGCCTACCTCGATAACCAGTTGCGGGGCACCATTGTGGAGCGGACCGTGGACGTGAACTCCCTGCGGCAGACCTGGGAGTCCGTGCGGGCGGAGGCGCTGCCCCACGGGGCCACGCTCACGATGATCTCGGAGGCGGCAGAGGCATGGACCTGACCGGCGCGATCTGGCGCAAGAGCACCCGGAGCAGCGGCAACCAGGGCAACTGCGTAGAGGTGGCCGACAACCTGCACGGTGTGGTCTGCGTGCGGGACAGCAAGGATCGGCAGGGGCCGGCGTTGGTGTTCGGGCCGGCGGCGTGGCAGGCGTTCGTGGAGCACGCCAAGCGCCACTGAGTCGCTGATCGGACGCTGGCCGGCGACGTCGGGCCGCCTAGCGCCCTTGCCCGGAAAGTTACTCGCGGGTAGCGTTCGGGCATGACCATCGACTCGCGCCAGGTGGCGGCCGGCATGCTCGACGCGGTGCCCTTCGCCCGTACGCTCGGCTTCGAATTCGTCGAGGTGGCCGCCGAGGCCGACGGCGGCGTGCGGGCCGTCGTCCGGCTGCCCGACTCGCCGGCCACCCACAACCACGTGGGCGGGCCGCACGCCGGGGCCATGTTCACCCTCGGCGAGACCGCGTCCGGCGCGGTCGTGCTCGCCGCGTTCGGGCACCTGCTCGACCGGGCGACGCCGCTCGCGGTGCGCGCCGACATCGCGTACCGGAAGCTCGCCATGGGCCCGGTGCGCGCGACGGCCCGGCTGGGCCGCGCGGCGGCCGAGGTGATCGCGGAGCTGGACGCCGGTCAGCGGCCGGAATTCCCGGTACGGGTCGAGATCGCCACCGAGGAGGGCAAGCCGACCTCGGAGATGACCGTGGTCTGGACGCTGCGCCCGAACTGAGCGGTGACCGGCCACCCAGCCTCCGATCCCGCGTCGACACCTTCGGCGGAACCCGGTTTGCCGGCGCGGAGGTCTGGATAGATTCGTACCGTGCTGGGCCTGCCTGCTCATGTGACCGCCTGTCTCTTCGACCTGGACGGTGTGCTGACGCAGACCGCCCGGGTCCACAACGCCGCCTGGACCGCCACCTTCGACGACTTCCTCCGGCGGCACGCCGCTGCCACCGGCGTACCCTTCCGCCCGTTCGACCCCGGAGACGACTACAACCGGTACGTCGACGGGCGACCGCGCGCCGACGGCGTACGCACTTTCCTCGCCTCACGCGGGATCGTCCTTCCCGAGGGGCAGCCGGACGACCCGTCGGACGCGGAGACCGTCAGCGGCGTCGGCAACCGCAAGAACGTGCTCCTGCTGGAGCACCTGCGCGCCCACGGGGTGGACGTCTTCCCCGGCTCCGTCGCGTACCTGAAGGCGGCCACCGCCGCCGGCCTGCGCCGCGCCGTGGTCACCGCCAGCGCCAACGGCCGCGAGGTGGTCGCCGCCGCCGGGCTGGAACCGCTGCTGGAGGCGCGGGTCGACGGGCTCGTCGCCCGCGCGCAGGGCCTGCGCGGCAAGCCCCACCCCGACACGTTCCTGGCCGGCGCGAAGCTGCTCGGCGTCGACCCCGCCAACGCCGTCGTCTTCGAGGACGCCCTCGCCGGCGTCGCCGCCGGGCGGGCCGGCGGATTCGGGTACGTGGTGGGCGTCGACCGGGTCGGCCAGGCCGCCGAACTGCGGGAACACGGCGCGGACGTGGTGGTCAACGACCTCGCGGACCTGCTGCACACCGGGGACACCCCGTGATCCGGGAGCGGGCCTATCCGGTCGAACCGTGGCACGTCCGGGAGACCCGGCTCGACATGGACGTGCTGGCCCAGTCCGAGTCGGTCTTCGCGCTCTCCAACGGCCACATCGGCCTGCGCGGCAACCTCGACGAGGGTGAGCCGCACGGCCTGCCCGGCACCTACCTCAACTCCTTCTACGAACTGCGCCCCCTGCCGTACGCGGAGGCCGGCTTCGGCTTTCCCGAGTCCGGCCAGACCGTCGTCAACGTCACCAACGGCAAGCTGATCCGGCTGCTCGTCGACGACGAGCCGCTCGACGTCCGGTACGGCGAACTGCTCGGCCACGAACGCATCCTCGACATGCGCGCCGGCACCCTGCACCGGGAACTGCACTGGCGCTCCCCGGCCGGTCCGGAGGTGAAGGTCCGTAGTACCCGCATGGTGTCGTTCCGCCAGCGGGCGGTCGCGGCCATCAACTACGAGGTCGAGGCGGTCGACGTCCCGCTGCGCCTCATCGTCCAGTCCGAACTGGTGGCCAACGAGACACTGCCCCCACAGAGCCGGGACCCCCGGGTGGCAGCCGTGCTGGAGTCGCCGCTGCTGGCGGAGGAGGAGCTGACCACCGACGACGGCGGGCTGCTCATCCACCGCACGAAGGTCTCCGGGCTACGGGTCGCCGCCGCGATGGACCACGAGGTCAGCACCACCGCGCGGATCACCCTCGAGTCCGAGGGGTACGAGGACTGGGTCCGCACCACCATCGCCTGCGTCCTCAAGCCCGGCGAGAAGCTGCGGGTGGTCAAGTACCTCACGTACGGCTGGTCCAGCCGCCGGTCGCTCCCGGCGCTACGCGACCAGGTCGGCGCGGCGTTGGCCGGGGCGAAGCTGGACGGCTGGGCGGGGCTGCTGCGGGAGCAGCGCGAATACCTGGACGAGTTCTGGGACTCCGCCGACGTGGTCGTGGAGGGCGACCCGGAGGTCCAGCAGGCGGTCCGGTTCGGTCTCTTCCACGTGCTCCAGGCCGGCGCGCGAACCGAACGCCGGGCCATCTCCTCGAAGGGCCTCACCGGACCGGGGTACGACGGTCACGCGTTCTGGGACACCGAGATGTTCGTGCTGCCGGTGCTCACGTACACCCATCCCGACGCCGTGCGGGACGCGCTGCACTGGCGGCACCGCACCCTCGACACCGCGCGGGAGCGGGCCCGGACGCTCAACCTCGAGGGCGCGGCCTTCCCGTGGCGGACCATCGAGGGCGGGGAGTCCTCCGGCTACTGGCCGGCCGGCACCGCCGCCTTCCACATCGCCGCCGACGTCGCCGACGCGCTGCGGCGGTACGTGCTGGTCACCCAGGACATCGCGCTGGAACGGGAGATCGGCCTGGAACTCCTGGTCGAGACCGCCCGGCTCTGGCGGTCGCTCGGCCATCACGACCGCCACGGCCAGTTCCACATCGACGGGGTCACCGGTCCCGACGAGTACACCGCCGTGAAGAACGACAACATCTACACCAACCTCATGGCACAGCGGAACCTCGTCACCGCCGCCAACGCCGTCATGCGGTACCGGGACGAGGCCTACCACCTCGGGGTCACCGACGAGGAGGCCGCCGCGTGGCGGGACGCCGCCGCGTCCATGCACATCCCGTACGACGAGGAGATCGACGTCCACGAGCAGGTGGAGGGTTTCACGCGCCTCCAGGAGTGGGACTTCGAGCACACGCCGCCGGAGAAGTACCCGCTGCTGCTGCACTACCCGTACTTCGACCTGTACCGCAAGCAGGTGATCAAGCAGGCCGACCTGGTGCTGGCGATGCACTGGCGGGGCGACGCCTTCACCCCCGACCAGAAACTGCGCAACTTCCTCTACTACGAGCGGCGTACCGTCCGGGACTCGTCGCTGTCGGCGTGCACCCAGGCCGTCCTCGCCGCCGAGGTCGGCCACCCCGAGCTGGCGCACAGCTACCTGCGCGAGGCCGCGCTGATGGACCTGCACGACCTCAACGAGAACACCCGCGACGGCGTGCACATGGCCTCGCTCGCCGGGGCGTGGATCGCCCTGGTCTCCGGATTCGGCGGGCTGCGCGACCACGACGGCACCCTCTCGTTCTCGCCCCGGCTCTCCAGCCGCCTGGCCGGCCTGGAGTTCTCCCTCCAGTGGCGCGGAATGCGGCTGCGGGTCGGCGTACGGCCGCACGAGACCACGTACGTCCTCCGGCACGCCGAGCCGGAGGACGTGCTGGAGCTGCGCCACCACGGCGAGCTGGTCCGGATCACCGGCACCGAACCGGTGACCGTGCCGATCCCACCGGCCCAGGTGTCCGGCCCGCGCCCGGAGCAGGCCCCCGGCCGCGCCCCCCTCCTCCGCCTCCCCGAACGGGAGCAGTAGGTGCAAGGAGGGTGCAAGGAAGGGCCCCCCGTTAACGCCTGGCGTTGTACAGGGGGCCCTTCTTAACGTCCTTCGCCGCTCGGGCGACGCCTACTCAGAGTGCGCGGCCCTGGGAGGGCCGGCCCCCGGCGTCGCGCGGAGCCATCGCCCGCGGATCGTCGGCGGTACGCGCCTGGGCGGCTTCGTCCGCCCAGTCCCGGTTGCGTTCGGCGTCCTGTTCCTGGCGGTCCCGCTCGGCGGTCTGCTGCCGGGACCCTCGCTGCTGCTGCGCCATGGCGATCCTCGCGATCCGTCGGGGCGCTGGTCGCGCCGGTACGGTCTGCGGTCCACCGTCGCCTACCCGACGCCCCCGGCGACAAACACCCACCTGCCGCAGGAGCGGTGTTAACAAGGGTCCCTTCCTCTACCCCAGACGTTAAGAAGGTGCCCTTCCTTACCGGCATGCGGAGGGGTTCGGGGGGAAGTCGGAGGGGGAGTGGAGGTGGGAACGTGGACGTACGCAGTCGTGAGGTGACGATCCCGGCCGGCGAGGTGGACCTTGTCGCCGACCTGCTGGTGCCGGAGGAGACGACCGGTGTCGTGCTGTTCGCGCACGGCAGCGGCAGCTCCCGGCACAGCCCGCGCAACGTGGCGGTGGCGCACGTACTCAACCGCAGCGCCCTGGGTACCGTCCTGGTCGACCTGCTGACCCCCGCGGAGAACCAGGTGGACGAGCGGACCGCCGAGTTGCGCTTCGACATCGGGCTGCTCGCGCGACGGTTGGCGGGGATCGTCGACTGGCTCGCCACCGAGCAACCCTTCGGCCCGGCCCCGGCCGGCGCGGCGGGAGGTTTGCCGATCGGTCTCTTCGGCGCGAGCACCGGAGCCGCCGCCGCGCTGGTCGCCGCCGCCGAACGACCCGAACCGGTCCGGGCGGTGGTGTCCCGTGGCGGGCGGCCCGACCTGGCGGGCCCGGCCCTCGGTCAGGTACGCGCCCCGACGCTCCTGCTCGTCGGTGGCCTCGACGAGCAGGTCATCGCGCTCAACGAGCAGGCCCAGGACGCCCTGCCCGACACCGCCGAGCTGACCATCATCCCGGGCGCCACCCACCTCTTCGAGGAGCCCGGCGCCCTGGAACAGGTGTCGCACGAGGCAGCCACCTGGTTCACCACCCACCTCCACTGACGCTGGCCCCACCACCCCAGCGGGCGCCCGCACCCTGCGGCGCGTGTCTCAGCGTGCTTCGGCTGCTTCGGGGGGTGCGGGTGGGGCGGCGGGGGGCGGGGGAGCGCCTTCGCGTCGGCGCTGGATGGTGTCGATGACGCGCCAGGCGACCGCCGTGATCGGGACCGCGACGAAGGCGCCCGCGATGCCGGCGATGAGCGTGCCGGCGGTGACCGCGATCAGGATGACGGCCGGGTGCAGGCGTACCTGCCGCTTCATGATGAGTGGCTCCAGCAGGTTGCCCTCGATCTGCTGCACGGCGATGACGGCGGCCAGCACGAGCAGCGCGGTCACCGGCCCCTTCGCGGCGAGCGCCACCAGCACGGCCACCGCACCGGCGACCGTCGCACCGATGATCGGGATGAAGCCGCCGAAGAACGTGATCAGCGCCAGCGGGAAGGCCAGCGGCACCCGCAGCACCACCAACGCGATCCCGATGCCGATCGCGTCGATCGCCGCGATCATCATGGTGCCCCGGCTGTACGCGCCGAGGGTGCGCCACCCGTTGCGGCCCGCCTCGGCGGTGACCCCCCGGCGCGGGCCGGTCATCCGGTCCAGCATCCAGTGCCACATCGCGCGGCCGTCCTTGAGCAGGAAGAACAGCAGCACCAGCGCGAGCAGTGCGGAGCCGACCACCTCGGCTGCGGTCCGTGCTCCGGCCACCGGGTCGAGCCCGCCGCCCTGGCCGAGGCCCGAGCGCGCCTGGTCGATGATCCGGTCGAGCTGCTGGTCGGTGACCGGCAGCGTGGAGGTCACGAAGTCGCGGGTCCGCTCGACACCCGCGACCAGTTCCTCGCTCAGCTCGCCGAACTGGGACGCGGTCAGGTTCCACACCAGCGCGCCCACGCCGATCAGGACGCCGAGCAGCAGCAGGACCGTGAGCAGGGCGGCCAGCGAGCCCGGCAGCCGCAGCCGGCGCAACGCCAGCTGCACCGGGTCGAGCAGCGCGGCCAGGAAGAGGGTCACCGCGACCGCGATGGCCAGCGGCGCGAGCAGCACCGCGGCCCTGCCGAGCAGGTACAGCGCGACCACGAACACGATCAGGCACGCGCTCCACACCACCGCGGAACGGACCAGCCAGGGCAGCCCCGCCCAGGTCTGTCGGGGAGCGGCGCCCCCGACCACCTTCACGTCGGGCGTCCGCCCGGCACCATCGTCGACCACGTCGGCCCTCCTCGATCTCCGGCGAGTCGGTACCCGGTCGGCGTGCCTCCGAACCCCACGCGAGGCGCGCGTGTGCGGCGAGGGCGGATCAGGACAGCCCGGGCCACGCGACGACGTAGCCGCCTCCGTCGCCGGACTGCACCGCACGGGCGCGGTGGAACGGCCCCTTGTCGACCTTGGCGACGGCGGCGGCCACCCCGGACGCGGCGGCCACCCCGCGGACCGCGCCGGCGCCGCCGTCGGTGAAGACCACCCAGGAGGTACGCCGCTTCAGGTCCGCCGACAGCACCAGCACCCACGCGTCACCACCGGCGTACGGGGCGAGGCGGCGGCCACCGAGCGTGATCCGGGACCGGTCGGCGATCTGGTACGCGGACACCCCGCCGGCGTAGACGCGGCCCGACTCGTCGGCGGTGACCGCGTACGGCTTGATGGTGTTGCCCTTGTCGCCCTTGCTGTCGATGCGGCTGAGCACGACCTGCCCGGCGAGCTGCCGTCCGGTGGCCGGGTCGAGGCGGGCCAGGTAGGTGTAGTGCGCGTTCGAGGTGTTGGACGCCTGGGTGAACGTGTCGATGACGACGTTGGGCGCCGGCCGGGACGGGTCGGCGGCCGAGCTGGCGAAGATGGTGTTGCCGCCCGCGGTCTCGCCGGCCAGGTAGAGCTTCCCGTCGCGGCCCATCGCCACCCGGTCGGCCCGGCTGTCCGCGCAGAGGTCGCCGAGCCGGTCGGCCGGATGGTCGTACGCGCGCCAGCGCAGCGCACCCCGCCGGTCGTAGGCGTGCACGTACGCGATCTGCACGGGCACGCACCGGCCGGCGTTGACCTGCCGGAACCCGCTGACGAACACGAGGCCGCTGCGGTCGTCGACGGCGACGTCGCTGACGGTGCGCGGCTCGGGGCGGATGGTGGTGAGGGTCGCGCCCTTGAGGTCGTACACGGTGACGGTCGTGCCGGAGAGGGCCGCGACCGTGCCGGCGGCGCCGACCGCGACGCGCGTCGCGCCCTTGCCGCGCTGCCAGCGGGCGGTGGACGCCTTCGGGTCGAGCAGCCACACCCCACGGTCGGTGGCGACCGCGATCTCGCCGCCGTCGCGCCGGACCTCCAGGTCCTCGACGGTGCCGGCCAGCCGGGTGGTGGAAAGTAGCCGTCGCCCGGTGCCGTCGAGCCGTAGCACCGCGCCCGCACCGCCCCGGCCGAGGGTGGTCGTGGTGCCGCCGCTCAGGCCGTTGAACCGCCCCCCGACGACGATCTCGCAGGCGGGTGAGACGTCCACCGCGTTGGCGGCGTCGTCCCCGTCGCGGCCGAGGTACGAAGCGGCGGTTGGGTCGAGTGAACTGGCGGACCTCGGTGCTGGCCGGGCGTCGGGGCAGGCGACGGGGGCGGCGCCGAAGCCGCTGGCGCCCTTCGGCGCGGCGGTCGGTGCGGCGCGCGAACCGGCCGGGGGCGACGGGGTGGCACCCGAGCCGGACCAGTGGGCCGGCTCGGCACTCGGATCCGCCTGGCAACCCGCCACCAGCAGCGCCAGCGCGGTCACGACCGACATCAACCGTCGGCGATGCGGGGTCTCGTGCACGGCAGGGATCGTACGCCGCCGCTCCGGTGTCCGGTCCTGCGCCGCTGGGGGCATTGTGCGGTGATCTGTCCGGTCGGCGAGCGTTTGCGGTCCCCAGCCGAGGGAACGCAGTACATCGAACCCCGATGCGAGGAGGAACGTCGTGAGCGACTTCATGAACAAGGCCGACGAGTTCGCGGACAAGCACGACAAGCAGGTCGACAAGGGCATGGACAAGGCCGGCGAGATGGCCGACAAGCGCACCGGCGGCAAGTACGACGAACAGACCGACAAGGGCGTCGACATGGCGCAGGCGCGTACCGGCGAGGGCGACACGTCCCCCCGCTGACAAAAGATCGGACGCTCCCGGGCCACCGCGACGGCGGTGACCCGGGAGCGTCCGTCTCCACCGGTCAGGCGTCCTTCTTGTGCAGCTCCTCCATCGAGGTGGGGCGGCCGCTGAGGGCGTCGCGGACCCGATCCACCAGGCCGGTCCCGGGGGCGAGCATCTTGTTCGCCGGCGGGCGGTCCGGGGCGGCCGGGTGCGGGCGGGTCGGCGCGGACTTCTTCGCGGCCTGGACCTTGCCGGCCAGCTCGACCATCTCCTCGCGCGCCACCGCGGCCCGCAGGCGGGGGAACAGGTCCGACTCCTCGTCCTGAATGTGGTGGCGGATGGTGCTGGTCAGGTGGGCCAGCAGCTCGTCGAAGCGGGCGTCGGACGGGTCGACCGACTCCAGCTCCTTCATCGTGCGCTCCGCGTCGGCGTGCTCGGAGATCTCGTGCTCGGCGACCTGGTCGCCGTCCGGCAGCGCCTTGCGGGCGGTCGGGTAGACGTACATCTCCTCGGCGACCGAGTGGCGGACCAGCTCGGCGATCACCACGTCGGCCAGGTGGCGGCGGTGCTCCGGAGTGCCCTGCCGGCTCTCCAGCTCGACGAAGAGAACCTCGACCTCGCGGTGGTCGGCGGTGAGGACGTCGACGACGTCCTGCTGGGTGGTCTGTGTGTTGGTCATGGTGGCCCCTTACCGGTTGCGGAACGGTCGGCTGAGGGCCTCGTACCCGTCCCTCGCCGACCGAACCCACCTCCCTCGTTTCGGCCGTTGTCGCTGTGCATGTTGTGCCGTACGCTCACCTCGGCCCGCCCTCACGGTCTCCAGTGAGGAGCAGTCATGCCCTTGAACCGCCTGCTGACCCTCGGGGTCGGCGCGTGTACGGCGGTCGCGCTGAGCGTCCCCCTTGCCGCGGCTCCCGCCTCGGCCACCCCGTACCACCACCGCTCGGGTGGCAGCCTCGTGCTGGTCGGCGGCGCACTCGCCGACGACAACGCCGCCATCTACGGCGACATCGTCCGGCTCGCCGGTGGCACCGGAAAGGCCCGCATCGGCATCTTCACCGCGGCGGCCCCGACGCCGTCGGAGGACCCGGACGCCGGCACCCCGGACTGCAACAACAGCGTCTGCAACGGCGAGTACTACGCCAACCTGTTCAAGACGTTCGGCGTGGCCGACGCGCAGTGGATCCCGATCGACACCGACCACCCGGAGAAGGCCGACGACCCGGCCGTGGTCGCCCAGATCAACTCGATGACCGGCTTCTTCTTCGGCGGCGGCGACCAGTACCGGTACGTCACGACGATGACCCGCGGCGAGGCGCAGCGCGACTCCGCCGCACTGGCCGCGGTCCGGCGCAAGCTGCGCGAGGGCGCGGTCGTCTCCGGCACCAGCGCGGGCGCGCAGATCATGGCCGGCCGCGACATGATCACCGGCGGTTCGGTCGACCCCGGCCTGCGGGACGGGTCGAAGCCCGGCTACTTCGACGACTCCACCGTCCTCGGCTACCTGCCCAAGGGCGGGTTCGGGTTCTTCCGCGACGGCCTGCTGGACACCCACTTCTCCCGGCGCGGACGGGAGGCCCGGTCGATCCGGCTCGCCTCGGACACGGGCAACAAGCGGGTCTTCGGCCTGGACGAGAACACCGCGCTGGAGGTCACCGGAGTCGGCTCGCGGCACCAGAAGCTGCGGGTGATCGGCCAGCGCGGCGTGACCGTGCTCGACCTGCGCTGGGCGCGGACCACCGACACCCCGGTCTGGGGCATCGAGGGTGTGCGCTGGACCCGGTTGACCGAGGGCGACCGGTACCGGTCGGACCGCTGGCAGTCGGTCTTCGCCCCCGGCAAGGAGCGCGTCACCGGCGCCCCGGGCTGCGACGTGACGCCGACCGAGGACGTGTTCTGGAACTACGGCCTGGTCACCAACGCCGAGGCGCTAATCGCCAACGCCGGCTGCGCGTCGATCTCGGACGTCTCGTACGAGGACGACCCGCAGTGGGAGGCGACGCTGACCCGGGGTCGGGGCTTCGCCGCGTACCGGGCCGGTGAGTCGACCTCGTTCACCGGCGTCGTGATCGGCATCAACGCGAAGTGAAGTAAGGAAGGGCCCCTTCTTAACGCCAGGCGTTAAGAAGGGGCCCTTCCTTACACCTCGGCGGCGAGGATCGCGTCCAACGTGTGGCGGGCGGTCGCGGACATGACCGGGTTGGTGTCCACGTAGTACACGAGGCAGCCGATTGCCTGGGCCAGCGCCCAGCCGCGCCCGCGCGCCCACGTCGCGTCGTCGACGTCGAGCGCCGCCCGGTAGCGGTCCCGGCCCTCGGGCGGCAGCAGGTTCCACGCGGGCATCAGGTCGACCGCCGGGTCCCCGACGCCGACCGCGCCCAGGTCGATCACCGCGGCGAGCCGGCCGTCTCGGACCAGCAGGTTGCCCGGCATCAGGTCGGCGTGCAGCCACACGTCCGGCCCGTCGTGCGCGGGCGCGTCCCGGCACTCCGCCCAGATCCGGGCCAGCGCGACCGTGTCGGTCAGGTGCGCGCTCGCGGGCAGCCACTCGGCCACGTACCCGTCCATCCCGACCAGCGGACCGCCGCGCCCCCGGCCGTTCCAGCGGAGGCCGGCGGCGTCCGTCGCGTGCAGCGCCCGCACGAAGCCGGCCAGGTCGTCGGCGAACTCCACCACGTCGCGTACGCGGGCGTCGCCCGCCGTCTCGCCGGGAATCCAGCGGTACGCCGTCCACGGCCCGGGGTAGCCGGGACCGGGCTCGCCCAGGGCCAGTGGCTCGGGCACCGGCAGCGGCAGGAGCGGGGCGAGCCGGCGGGCGTTCTCCTGCTCGCGGACCAGGTCGGCGTGCCGCTCGGGGTCACCGGGCTGGAGCGGGAAGCGCAGCACCACGTCGTCGCCGAGGCGGAACAGCGCGTTCACCGTGCCGTGCGAGACGACCGGTCGGACGGGGCGGTCCCGCCAGCGCGGGAACTGGTCGGCGACGAGGGCGGCGACGACGTCGGCGGGGATGTCGACCTGATCGGCGTGCATGCGCATCGGCCGATCCTGGCAACTCGGCCACCGGCTTGGCCAGCGGGTTTCCGGCTGCGGCCCGGTCCCGGAGCGGATCGACCGAGGCCGTCATCAAGATGTAACAGAGGTTACGTATTGAGCAGACAAGTTAATGGATGTAACTTCTGTTTCATCGATCCGTGGCCCCTCGGAGGTGCCCATGTTCCCTGTCCGCAACCCCCTGCGTACCCGTCTGGCGGTGCTCACCGCCGCGAGCCTCGTCGCCACCGTGGCCCCGGTCGGGGTGACCGCCGCGCACGCCCAGGTCATCCGCGACCGGCAGGGCAGCTCGACCGACGTGAGCCGGACGACCTGGTCCGGCCCGGCGTACACGATGAACGGCTCGGGCGGCGTCGTGTCCGCCACCATGACGCAGGCGATCAACGCCATCCGCGGCGGCAGCGGCACGATCGACGTGGCGGTCATCGCCGCGTCCGATGGCGGCACCCCCGAGTGTGACGACATCATGGGCCTGGCGAACGTCAACTCGTGCACCACCCTGACCCTCACGGCGGCCCGTGACGGCGACAACGCGCAGGTGAACACCGACATCCGCAACGCGGAGTTCGTCTACTTCGCCGGCGGCAACCAGTGCAACTACGCCGCCTGGAAGGGCACCGCGCTGGAGACGTCCGTCGAGTCGGTCGTGGCCAAGGGCGGCGGCGTCGGCGGCGGCAGCGCCGGTCACCACATCAACAGCGACATCGTGTACGACGCCTGCGCGGCCAGCGCCACCTCGTCGATCGCCCTGGACAACCCGTACGACCGGTCGCTGACCTTCACCACCGGCATGTTCCGCTGGGCGAACTACGCCAACACCATCAACGACTCGCACTTCCAGGAGCGCGACCGGATGGGCCGCACGATGGCGTTCGTGGCGCGCGCGATCAAGGACGGCCGCACCAGCGGCGGCGCCGCCTGGGGCGTCGGCGTCAACGAGGGCGCGTCGCTGTTCATCGACAAGTTTGGGCTCGCCACGTTGAGCGGGTCGAACGCGTACGTCGTGCTCGGTGACCACCAGCCCGAGGTGGCCGTGTCGGGGCAGCCGCTGACCTACTCCAACTTCAAGATCTGGAAGCTCGCCAACGGCCAGACCTACCACTTCGCCAACCGGCCCACCTGCGGCTACTACCTGAAGAGCGTGACCAACGGTGTGCCGAGCGGCAGCCTCTACAGCGGCACCACGGTCACCGACTGCTCGACCACCCCGCCGCCGCCTCCGCCCGGTGGTGGCTCCTCGTACGCCGAGGTCGAGCCGAACGACTCCCGCAACGCCGCCAACGACGTCACCGGCAACAGCTACCCGCTGACCGTCACCGGCGACATGAAGAGCACCAGCGACCGGGACTACTTCAAGGTGAGCGTCGCCAGTGGACAGACGCTGACGGTGAACTGCGCGGTCCCGACCGCCTACGACGCCGACCTCTACCTGCTCAACTCGAACGGGAGCACGGTCACCCGCTCGGTCAACGACGGGGCGGGCACCGACGAGTCGGCCTCGCTGACGAGGACGTCGTCCGGCTCGGCCACCTACTACGTCGAGCTGGAGGCGTACTCCGGCTCCGGCACCGCCGACTACTCCTGCACCGTCGCCAAGTCCTGATCCCACCCCGAGCCGGAAGGCGCGTCCTCCTCATCCCCCCGGGAGGACGCGCCTTCCGCGCGCTCGTCGGCGGCTACGCTCAGCGCGTGTCGACCTCCGATCTTGCCGGTGAGCCGGGCGTGGGCCCCGGTCCGGCGCACGACGACCACGCCGCCGGATCCCCCGAGTCAACCGCCGTGGGTGTGGCGGCGCTGATCCGCCAGCGGCTGGGCGAGTGCAGCCCCGCCGAGCGCCGGGTGGCCCGCGCCCTGCTGGCCTCGTACCCGGCCGCCGGGCTGGGCACGGTCGCCTCGCTGGCCGAGCGGGCGGAGGTGAGCGCGCCGACCGTGCTGCGGTTCCTCAGCCGGCTCGGGTTCGGCGGCTACCCGGAGTTCCAGCGGGCACTGCGCGACGAACTGGCCGAGCGGGAGACCTCGCCGCTCACCGCGTACCGGGCGGCGGAGCGGACCGGCACTCCACCGGAGGGGGCCCTGCCCCGGGCGGCGGCGACCCTGCCGGAGGCCGTGGCCGGGACCCTGGCCGAGTTGCCCCAGGGCGAGCTGGACGCGGCCGTCCGCCTCTTCGCCGACCAGCAGCTACGGGTCACCGCGGCGGGCGGCCGGTTCTCCGGCCTGCTCGCCCACTACCTGGTGCTGCACCTGATGCAGGTACGCGGCGGGAGTCGCCTGTTGCCGTCGACCCCGGTGGAGCGCACGGACATGCTCGTCGACGTCGGCCGCCGGGACCTGTTCGCCCTCTTCGACTTCCGACGGTACGAGGAACCCACACTGGCCCTGGCCCGGGAGGTCACCGCGCGGGGTGCCCGGGTGGTCCTGTTCACCGACCGGTGGCTCTCTCCGGTGGCCGGTCTGGCCGAGGTGGTGCTGCCCAGCCGGGTCGAGTCGCCCTCGCCGTACGACAGCTTCGTACCCACGTTGGCGCTGGTGGAGTTACTGGTGGCCGCGTTGATCGACCGGCTCGGGCCGGTCGCCGGGAAGCGCCTGAAGGCGATGGAGCAGGCCCAGCAGACCTTCGGAGGAAGCTGAGGCGGCGTTACAGAAAACTGTAACCCCATCGAAATCGTAATGTGCGTTACAGTCCGGGTGCTGGTTCGACTGGCACCCGGAAGGACACCCCATGCGCATCCGTCACCTTGCCCTGGCCACCACGGCCACGGCCCTCCTCGCCGTCACCGCCGGCTGCGGCGGCGACTCCTCCACCGCCGCCGGTTCCGGCGACGCGGTCAAGACCGTCTCCGTCACCATCGAGGGCGTCGGTGAGGTCACCACCGACGCCAACCTCGCCAGGAAGGTCCCCGGCGACATCCGGGACCGCGGCACCCTGACCGTGGCGACCAACGCCCCGTACGAGCCCTTCATCGACTTCAAGACCGAGGGCCGCACCGACGAGTTCAAGGGTCTGGACTACGACCTGTTCATGGCCGCCTCCGCCCGGCTGGGCATCAAGGCGACCTTCAGCCAGCAGCCCTTCGACGGCCTCGTGCCGGGCCTGCAGGCCGCGAAGTACGACGCGATCGCCGGCGGCATCACCGACAAGAGGGAGCGCCAGCAGGTCGCGACCTTCGTCGACTACTCCGCCTCCGGCACCGGCTTCCTGGTCAAGACCGGCAACCCGCTCGCCGTGAAGACCGTCGCCGACCTGTGCGGGCGCAAGGTGGCCGTGCAGAAGGCCAGCAACCAGGCCAAGAACCTCGCCGACTACAGCAAGTCCAGCTGCGCCGGCAAGGCCGTCGAGGTCAAGGAGTACCCGGAGAACCCGCAGGCGGTGCAGGCGCTGATCGCCGGCAACGTCGAGGTGGTCGCCGCCACCAAGGTCAACCTGGTGGACATCGCCCCCACCCTGACCGGCAAGGCCGACCTGGTCGAGGACCCGTCCGCCCCGAACGGCTGGCTGGCCAGCCCGAACGGCTTCGGCTTCCTCAAGGCCCAGAAGGAACTGGCCCAGGCGTACCAGGCCGCGGTGCAGTCGCTGATCGACGACGGCACCTACACCAAGATCCTCGTCCAGTGGAAGCAGGAGCCGATCGCCGTCAAGACGGCCACCATCGACCAGGCCATCGACTGACCTCGGCGGAGGCGACTCCCTGAACCGCGGTCGCCGGGCGCCCTTCCGAAACCGTGAGGGCGGGCCCGGAAGGCGCCCGGCGACCGCCGCACCCCGTCCCGCTGGAGGCACTCAATGACGAGCGACACCGAGACCGTACGGGTGGTCCCCGTACGGCACTACGGACGCTGGCTGACCGCGATCCTCGTGGTCGGCGTGGCGGCCCTCTTCCTCCGGGCGCTGCTGGACAGCCCCAACCTCGAACCCGCCACCATCGGCGAGTACCTGTTCAAGGACTACATCCTCGACGGTGTGGTCACCACGCTCTGGCTGACCCTGCTGGCGATGGTGCTCGGCACCGTCGGCGGCGTCCTGCTCGCCGTCATGCGCCTGTCCGCCAACCCCGTGCTGCGCGGCGTCTCCTGGGGCTTCATCTGGGTCTTCCGGGGCACCCCGCTGCTGGTGCAGATCATCTTCTTCGGCTTCCTCGGCGCGCTGTTCCCCCGCATCACGTTCAGCCTGCCCTTCACCGACCTGGTCCTGTTCGACAAGCCGACCAGCGTCGTGGTCACCGGCACCGTGGCCGCCGTGCTCGCCCTGTCGCTCAACGAGATGGCGTACGCCGCCGAGGTCATCCGGGGTGGCATCCTGGCCGTGGACACCGGGCAGACCGAGGCCGCCGCGGCCCTCGGCATGAGCCCGACGCTCACCCTGCGCCGGATCGTCCTGCCCCAGGCGATGCGGGTCATCATCCCGCCGATGGGCAACGAGACCATCACCATGCTCAAGTCCACCGCACTGGTGTCGATCATCGCCGGCCGCGACCTGATGACCGCCGTCCAGACCGTCTACCAGGGCAACTACAAGGTGATCCCGCTGCTCGTCGTGGCGGCGATCTGGTACCTGGCGCTGGTCAGCCTGCTGTCCGCCGGCCAGTGGGCGATCGAACGCCGGTTCGGCCGCGGCTTCGCCCGGGGAGGAGTCCGATGACCACGCAAGCCACCACCACCGATGCCGCGCAGACCCCCGTCGAGACCCGGCCGATGGTGCGCGCCGAGGGCGTCACCAAGAAGTTCGGGCCGATCGAGGTCCTCAAGGGCATCGACATGACCGTCGCCCCCGGCGAGGTCGCGTGCCTGCTCGGGCCGTCGGGCTCCGGCAAGTCCACCTTCCTGCGCTGCATCAACCACCTGGAACGCATCGACGGTGGCCAGCTCTGGGTGGACGGCGATCTGGTCGGCTACCGCCGCCAGGGCGACAAGCTCTACGAGCTGAAGGCCCGCGAGGTCGCCCGCCGTCGTCGCGACATCGGCATGGTGTTCCAGCGGTTCAACCTCTTCCCGCACCTCACCGCGCTCGGCAACGTCATCGAGGCGCCGCTGCGGGTGCTCGGCACGCCCCGCGACCGGGCGCGCGCCGAGGCGATGACGCTGCTGGAACGGGTGGGCCTCGCCGAGAAGGCGAACAACTACCCCGCCCAGCTCTCCGGCGGGCAGCAGCAGCGGGTCGCCATCGCCCGCGCGCTCGCCATGCACCCCAAGCTGATGCTCTTCGACGAGCCGACCTCGGCACTCGACCCGGAACTCGTCGGCGACGTGCTCGACGTCATGAAGGCCCTGGCCGCCGACGGTATGACCATGGTCGTGGTCACCCACGAGATGGGCTTCGCCCGCGAGGTCGGCGACACCGTCGCCTTCCTCGACGGCGGTGTCGTCGTCGAGGCGGGCCCGCCGAGCGAGGTGCTCGGCAACCCCAAGCACGACCGCACCCGCGCGTTCCTGGACAAGGTCCTGTGAGCGCTGTGAGCGTGGGAGGGGTGCCGGTGGAGAGCGCGGACCTGCTCGCCGCGGCGGGGGACCGGCTGGCCCCGTACCACGAGCGCCTGTCCCGCCTGGTCGGCGTCGACTCCGGATCCGGCCAGGTGGACGGGCTGCGGCAGGTCGCCGACCTCGTACAGACCTGGTGCCTGGAAGCCGGCATGTCCGTCGAGCGGGAACCGGTCGCCGACCCGTCCGGCACGCCGCTCGGCGACGTGCTCATCGGGCGGCGGCGGGGCCGGGGCCACCGGCGGATCCTGCTCGCCGGACACCTCGACACCGTCTTCCCGCCCGGCACGGCCGCCGCCCGGCCGTTCCGCGTGCAGGGCGGCCGGGCGTACGGGCCGGGGGTCAGCGACGACAAGGGCGGCGTGCTCGCCGGCCTGGCCGCCGTCGAGGTTCTGGCCGCGCTCAACCGCGACGAGTACGGCGAGCTGGTGCTGGTCTGCACCCCGGACGAGGAGATCGGCTCGACGGGCAGCCGGCCGCTGCTGCGTACCCTCGGGGCCGAGGCCGACGTGGCCCTCTGCCTGGAATGCGCCCGCGACAACGGTGACCTGGTGTCGGCGCGCAAGGGCGTCGCGGACCTGGAGGTGACGCTGCGCGGCCGGGCCGCGCACGCCGGCATCGAGCCGGAGCGCGGGGCGAACGCCCTGCTCGCCGCCGCCCGGCTGACCGTCGCCCTGGACTCGCTCAACGGCCGGTGGCCCGGCGTGACCGTCAACGTCGGCCACCTGACCTCCGGCGACCGGCCCAACGTGGTTCCCGACCGGGCCCGCATGCTCGTGGACCTGCGCGCCTGGCACGCCCGCGAGTACGAGGCCGCGCTGGCCGAGATCCGCCGGCTGGTCGGCGAGCCGATGGTCTCCGGGGTACGCGGCGAACTGGCCGTGCACGCCCCCACCCCGCCCTGGGAACTCGGCCCGGCCGGTCAGCGGCTCACGGAACTGGCCGCGAAGGTCGGCGCCGGGCTCGGCATACCGGTGTCACACACCGCGACCGGCGGCTGCGCCGACGCGAACCTGCTGGCCGAGGCCGGCGCGGTGGTGCTCGACGGGCTCGGCCCGGTGGGCGGCGCCGACCACAGCCCGTCGGAGTGGCTGGACCTGGACTCCGTCGTACCCCGTACCGCACTGCTCGCCGGCCTGATCGACGAGGTCAGCCGGGCGGACCGGGGTTAGTCCCGGCGTACGCCGACCGCCGGGAACGCGAGGGCCGGTCCCCCCGTCGTCGGGGGACCGGCCCTCGTTCGTCCTCGCCTCAGGCGGAGTAGCCGCGCTCGGCGATCCAGTTGGCGACCTTCTCCAGGGTCATCCAGTACTCGCCCACCGGCGCGGCCGGGTCGGCGATCCGGATCAGGTCACCACCGTCGCGGTAACCCACCAGGGTCAGGTAGTGGCCGCCCTCGTACGAGTGCGGTGCGCCGTCGGTGTCGACCGCGGTGCCCTTGATGTTGGCCACCACCGGCCGGCCGGCGTCCAGCGCGTCGAGCACGTCGGCGCGCAGCCGGTCCACCTCCTCCGGCTTGGCGACCGGACCCGGGATCTCGCGGGTCTCGTACCCGGCGCCGGTCAGCTCGTTGAGCACCCGGGTGGTGTCGAGGGCCGAGTCGGTGCCGGCCTCCGTGGTGCCCAGCTTCGCCGCCAGCTCGTCCTGGGACAGCGTCTTGCCCTGGGCGGTCAGGGCGATTCGCGTCGCCGCCGGCCCGCAGTAGAAGAAGTTGGGCTGCGCCTGGTACTCGATGCCCACCATGCGCTCGGCCCGCCGGTCCCGGACCTTGTCGGCCCGGTCGCCCCTGCGGTCCTTGTCGGCCTTGCGGTCCTTGTCGGCCTTGTCGGGGCCCCGGTCGGACCTGTCGACGCCGACGGCGCCGAACGGGGCGGTGGCCATCGGCGTCGCCTCGGCCGTGGCGGGGCCGGTGATGCCGGCGATGCACCCACCGGCGACCAGCAGGCCGGCGACGGACAGGCCACTCTTGTGCACGATCGGATTCATCAGTCGGGCTCCGTTCGGGGGGTCTGTCGCCTCCGGGACCGGAGACGGCAAGCACCGGGAAGGCGCTCGGCTCACGGATCCGACGGGCGCACGTCCCGGCCCGCCGGCTCACCGGGGATGCAACCGCCCTGCTGCTGCCGGCATTCCACCCGGGTGGGCCGTGCCATGATCGGGGTCGGGCGCGAGACAGGGGAACGACATGCCGGGCGACCATCGGTTGGACCCGTACGACGAACGGGTCACCGCGTTCTGCCGGGAACGGCACCTCGCGACGCTGACCACCCTGCGCGCGGACGGTACCCCGCACGTCGTACCGGTGGGGGTCACCTTCGACGCCGACGCGAACCTCGCACGGGTGATCACCAGCCGCACCTCCCGCAAGGCCCGACACGTCGCCGAGGCCGGGCCCGAGGGTGGGGCGGTGGCGGTGTGCCACGTCGATGGGCGGCGCTGGTTGACGATCGAGGGCCGGGCCGTCGTGCGTTCCGACCGGCCGGCGGTGGCGGAGGCCGAGCGCCGGTACGCCGAGCGGTACCGCACCCCGCGCCCGAACCCGGACCGGGTCGTCATCGAGATCACCGTGACACGCCTGCTGGGCAGTCTCTGACTGTCTGCGTCGTGTGTCCGGATCGCTCGCCTTGATCGACTCGGGTTCTGTGAAGTCGGGGTGCCCAAGTGCGGTCGATGGCCCGGTTTCAGTGATGCCGAGTGGATCTCCGCCCGGCACCCTGGCCGCAGCGTCCGTTATCGGATTGGATGTCCGGTTTCGGGTGTGACCGGGGGCATCCTGGCGGCGGAATCGTGGCCGCCCGGGGGTCGTTACATTGGTGGACGATCGAGCAGGACGCGCAGCCCCCGAGCGTGGGTCGCCCGGCCCGGGAATGATGGTGGCCGGCCGGTCGTTGAATCCCCTCGACGAACACGGGACCGCCGACATGCGGATCCCCGGCCCCCCGGGAATGACGGCGGGTAGCCGGTCGTTACATCCCCCTGGCACCGCGGACGAGCAACCCCCTGCTCCGGTGAGCGTGTGCCGA
>NZ_JBITMC010000018.1:0-130058 GCF_044465805.1 Micromonospora sp. NPDC049497
AAACGGTTGGCTCGACACCACCGGACCTACCGAGGGCCTTCCCTTACCTCCAACACGACACGCCGCCGAACCAACCCACTTCTCAAACGCTCACTTAACGCCTGGCGTTGTAAAAGGGCCCCTTGTTAACACCGGCCTGACGGGTGTGCGTCGGGTGTGGTGGCGAGGTGTTAAGGCGGGGCCCTTCCTCTACCGCAGGCGTTAAGAAGGGGCCCTTCCTTTCACTCGGGCAGGAGGCAGCGTCGTTCGCGGTCGGAGGCGGGCCAGACGTACTCCAGGTCGGGAGGGACGGCGTCGTCGAAGAGCGGCCGGTAGTGCTCGGGGTCCTTGCGCAACAGCGACGAGCGGTGGCTGAGGTGCAGCTCCTCCCGGCCCAGCCAGGGCGGCAGCTCACCGGCGGCGGCCAGCTCCCCCTGGGTGCGGACCCGGGTCAGGCCGCACGCGGCGGCGAGGTCGCTCGTCATCGTGGCGGCGCAGGTGTCCGCCCGGCCCGGCTCACACCAGACCGCGCACATGTCCAGCCCGTACCGGGTCAGGGCCTCCTCGTACCCGGCCCACATCTTCACCGCCGGGTGGTTGCGCCACCCGTACGCCGGGCGGGTGAGGCCGCGCAGCACCTGGATCGTCTCCACCCGCTGCTTGCCCAGCCGCTTCTGGTCCAGCGTCCGTGCGCTGGCCAGGAAGTCCGGGTACGGGAGGAACGTCTGCATACCGCTGCTCTACCCGTCGCGGGGCGCGACATGCTCCGGCGACCAGCGTTCATGATCAGGGGGCAGCGCGCGTTGCGACCGGGTGACTACCATGCGGCACATGGCGGAGCCCCTCCTCGATCGCGCGCGCCGGGCCGGCCGGCGCTGGGTCAACGGGGATCCCAGGGCGCACTACGTGATCTGCGGCCACGACGCGCTGGCGTACTGGGTGGTCAAGGCGCTGCTCGCCACCGAGGTGCAGAGCGGCGGGATCCGGATCACGCTGGTGGTGCCGGAGCGCCGGCGTACGGACAGCCCGGACGGGCGGGACATCGAGGGCGTCGAGGTGGTCCGCGCCGACCGGCTGGACGAGGTGACGTTCCGCCGCGCCGGCCTGGCCGGGGCCGACGGGCTCGCCCTGCTGCACCAGGACGACGTCGGCAACATGCACGCCGCGCTCTGCGCCCAGGAGGTCGAGCCCCGGCTGCGCCTGGTGGTGCGGATGTTCAACACGGGCCTGGCGAACGGGGTCCGGCAGATCTTCCCGGACTCAGCGGTGCTGTCGGACGCGTCGATGGCGGCGCCGGCCTTCGTGGCCGCCGCGCTCGGCGAGGTCGATCCGACGCACTTCCGGCACGGTGGGCGCACCCTGTACGTGGCGCGGCGCGACGACGTCCGGCCGGTCGACGTGGTGTGCGCGATCGCCGACACCCGGGACGCGCAGGAGGTCCGGGTGCTCCCGGCCGACGAGGGCGACGCGGACGTGGTGCTCGCCGAGGCCACGGGCGCGCCCCCGGGCACCGAACTGGCCGCCCGCCGGTTGCGCCGGGCGCGGCGCCGGCGTCGTCCGGTCGCGATGCTGGTCCGCGCGGTCCGCAGCTTCGCCACCCGCAAGATCGGCATCGCGGTGCTCGTCCTGCTCGCGGTGATCGCCGCCCTCGGCGGGCTGTACGCGGGCACCGCCCACGTGAGTCTGGGTCAGGCGCTCTACCTGACGCTCGTCACCACGTTGAGCGGGCAGGATCCGGAGCCGGGCAAGCCGGTTGCCCAGCAGGTCATGCAGGTGGTGCTCAACCTGGCCGGGCTGGCGTTGATCCCCCTGATCACGGCCGTGGTCGTCGACGGCATCGTCAACGCGCGGCTCGCCCTGCACACGGGCCGCATCCTGCCGGAGCGCTCGGGGCACGTCGTGGTGGTCGGGCTGGGCAACATCGGCATGCGGGTGATGGCCCAGCTCTGCGACTTCGGCGTCGAGGTGGTGGCGATCGACAAGGACCCCAACGCGCGAGGCGTGCCGTTGGCCCGGCGGCTCGGCGTACCGGTCGTGGTGGGGGACGCGGCCCTGGAGGAGACGCTGCGGGTCGCGTCGGTCGAGAGCTGCCAGGCGCTGGTGGTGGTGTCGACCGACGACGGCGCCAACCTGCGGGCGGCCCTCAACGGTCGGGCCCTCACCGACGAGTTGCGGGTGGTGCTGCGCCTCTTCGACGGCGACTTCGCCGAACGCGTCCAGCGGGCCTTCGGTATCGGCATCTCGCGCAGCGTGTCGTACCTGGCCGCGCCCTCGTTCGTCGCCGCGTTGCTGGACCGGGCGGTGCTCGCCACCATCCCGGTGGGCCGGCACGCGCTCCTGGTCACGGAGGTCTCGGTGGCGGCCGGCTCCGGACTGGACGGCCGGGCGCTCGCGGCGGTGGACCGCCCGGAGAGCGTACGGCTGCTGGCGCACGCCCGCGCCGGCCAGAAGTACGACTGGGCGCCCGACCGGCGGCTGGTGATCGTGGCCGGTGACCGGCTGACCGTGGTGGCCCGCCGGGCCGGGCTGAACGCCCTGCTCCGCGAGACCGCCCCACCGGAGCCCCCGCCGCCTCCCGGCGCGTCCCCGCGTCCGGCGGGCACGCCGCCGCGACCGGCCGGCCTGCCGGGGCCGCGCGAGGCGGAGGACTGAGCGTCAGGATCGTCGGCGGAGGGCGTAGCCGGTCGCGCCGACGGCGAGGACCCCGAAGCCGGCGAGCACGCTCGACAGCGGCAGGTTGACCGCGAGCAGCAGGCAGCCGACCAGCCCGAGCGCGGCCAGCGCCTGCACCGGCAGCTTCCGCGCGGGCTCCCGGCCCAGGGTCAGCGCCGCCGCGTTCGTGATCGCGTAGTAGACCAGCACCGTGACGCTGGAGAACCCGATGGCGTCCCGCACGTCGCCGAGCAGCACCACGACGATCACCACTGCGGCCACCGCCAACTCGGCCCGGTGCGGCACCCGGTGGACCGGGTGCACGGCGTCCAGCGCGCCGGGCAGGTCGCGGCGGCGGGCCATCGCCAGGGTGGTGCGGCCGACCCCGGCCAGCAGGGAGAGCAGCACCCCGGTCACCGCGACGGCCGCCCCGGCGCGAACCACCCAGGCCAGGCCGGGCAGCCCGGCGGCGCTCACCACGTCGGCCAGCGGCGCGGCGGACCCGGCGAGCCGGTCCGGCCCGAGGACGCCGAGCGCGATCACGGCGAGCACCAGGTAGATCGCCAGCACGATGCCGAGCGCGAGCGGCACCGCCCGGGGGATCGTCCGTTCCGGGTCGCGGACCTCCTCGCCGAGGGTGGCGACCCGCGCGTACCCGGCGAAGGCGAAGAAGAGCAGTCCGGCAGCGGTGAGCACGCCCCGGCCGGCGCCGTCGGTGTCGGCGAGCCGGCCGACGGAGAAGTCGGTCGCACCGACCACGGCCACCACCGCCAGGATCGCCAGGACGACGACGACCAGGACCCGGGTCGCGGTCGCGGTCTTCGCGACGCCACGCAGGTTGACGGCGGTCACCGCGACGACGGCGGCGACCGCGACGAGCCGGGCCTGGCCCGGCCACAGGTACGCCCCGATGGTCAGCGCCATCGCCGCGCAGCTCGCCGTCTTGCCGACCACGAACCCCCAGCCGGCCAGGAACCCGGCGAACGGGCCGAGGCGCTCCCGCCCGTAGACGTACGTGCCGCCGGACTCCGGGTAGCGGGCGGCGAGCCGCGCCGAACTGGTCGCGTTGCAGAAGGCGACGAAGCCGGCCAGCGCCAGCGCCGCCAGCAGCCCGACACCCCCGGCCGCCGCCGCGGCGGGGGCGAAGACCACGAAGACGCCCGCGCCGAGCATCGAGCCCAGACCGATGACGACGGCGTCGCGTACGCCCAGCCGGCGCGCCAGTTGATCCACGAGCGACACCCTAGGGGTACGAGGTGAACGGCGGGTTCCAGCGGTCGAGCGCCCTCGGCAGCGGCAGGTCGTCCCAGGGCACCCGGTGCAGCAGCCGGTCCAGCAGGAGGCCGAGCAGCAGTCCGGCCACCGAGTCGGTCAGCCAGTGCCAGCCGAGGTAGGTGGTCGTGGTGAGCACCACGAGCGGCGGGACGATCCGGACCACGGTGACCAGTCGGGGCGGCATCGTGCGTCCGTAGCCGCGCAGCAAGGGGGCGAGCAGCAGGGCGATCACCCCGTACCAGACGATCGCGTTGGCGACGTGCCCGGACGGGTAGGACTGGGCGAAGCGCAGCGGCAGGTCGTCCTGGAAGAGCGGGAGGGTCCGCTCCGGTGGCAGGAACGGCTCGCGGGTGGCGGCGCTGGGCGCCGGCCGGGCCGTCCACACCTTGAGCGGGCCGATCGTCAGGTAGGTGAACGCGAACGCGACGACCGGCGGCAGCAGCGGACGGACCGACCGGAGCCGGACCGCCAGCAGGAGGCCCAGCCCGGCGGCGATCAGCGTCAGCGGGGTGCCCTGCCCGAGGTAGTTGAGGATCCGGGCGACCCAGTACGCCACCGGAGGGCGGTGCGCGTCGGACCAGTCGGCGATCGCGCGGTCCAGACCGAAGAGGTGACCGTTGGCGAGGGCGACGGTGAGCAGCACCAGCCCGGCGAGCAGCAGAACGTCGAACCACCAGCCGGCCGGGCGGACCGGCCGGAGCAGTGGCTTCGGCCGTACCGTCGTGGTTTCCCGCACGCGACCACGCTACCGGCCACCCGCGAGGCCCGACCGGGACGGGCCGGGGGCCCTGTGTGCCCAGCCACGAAAAGCGGCGCTCCGCGGGGACAACCGTCACACTTGTCCGCGTGCGGATCACCTCGGCCCTCGTCGACCCGGCGCTGCTCGACCTTCCCTGGTCGACGCCGCTGGAGGAGTGGCCTGCCCAGCACCTGGTGGCGCTGCCCCAGGGCATCTCCCGGCACATCGTCCGGTTCGTCCGGCTCGGTGACTACGTGTACGCGTTCAAGGAGACCCGCGAGCGGATCGCCGAGCGGGAGTACGACCTGCTGCGCGCCCTGGAGCGGATCGACTTCCCCTCGGTGGAGGCGGTGGCGATCGTCGCCGACCGGCAGACCGAGGACGGTGAGCCGCTCGAGTCGGTGCTGATCACCCGGCACCTCCAGTTCTCCCTGCCGTATCGGGCGCTGTTCTCGCACACGCTGCGCCCGGAGACGATGCAGCGGCTGCTCGACGCGCTGGCCGCGCTGCTCGTGCGGATGCACCTGACCGGATTCTTCTGGGGCGACTGCTCGCTGTCGAACACGCTGTTCCGGCGGGACGCCGGGGCCTTCGCCGCGTACCTGGTCGACGCCGAGACGGGCGCCCTGCACAGCGCGCTGTCCAACGGGCAGCGCGGTGAGGACCTGGAGATCGCCCGGGTCAACATCTTCGGTGAGGCGCTCGACCTCCAGGCCGCCGGCCTGCTGCACGAGTCGATCGACCCGGAGGTGGTCTGCGAGGAGGTCGTGCAGCGCTACGAGCGGCTCTGGCACGAGATCACGTACGAGCAGCAGGTCGAGCGGGAGGCCCGGCACGACATCGAGGGCCGCATCCGCCGCCTCAACGAGATGGGCTTCGACGTCGCCGAGGTGGCCATGTCGACGATCGACGACGGGCGTTACCTGATCCGCCCGAAGGTGGTCGACGCCGGCTACCACACCCGGCGGCTGCTCCGGCTCACCGGCCTGGACGCCGAGGAGAACCAGGCCCGGCGGCTCCTCAACGACCTCGACGCGTACCGGGCGGAGAGCGACCTGACCGACGAGCAGCAGGCCGCCCACCGCTGGCTGACCGAGGTCTTCGAACCGGTCGTCCGGGCGGTCCCCGCGAACCTGCGCCGGAAGCTGGAGCCGCAGGAGATCTTCGCGCAGATCATCGAGCACAAGTGGCTGCTCTCCGAGGAGGCCGGCCGGGACGTGGGGATGGCCCCGGCCGTGCAGTCGTACCTGTCCAACGTGCTCGCGCACCGCCCCGACGAGCAGGCCGTCCTCGGCGTCGAGGTCCCCGCCGTCATCGGCTGACCGGGTGCGGGAGCCTGGCGCATGCGGCGCGGCGTCCGGTTGCTGGGGAGGCTGTGACGGTCACTCCACCCAGGAGCCGCCGCGCATCACCCGCACCACGTTCAGGTCGTCGTCGAGGACGACCAGGTCGGCGCGGAGCCCGATCTGGAGGGCGCCGAGCCGGTCGCCGAGCCCGATCGCGCGGGCCGGCGTGGTCGCCACCATCCGGGTCGCGTCGGCCATCGGGATGCCGGCGTCGACCGCGTGCCGCAGCGCCGCGTCCATGGTCAGGGTGCTGCCGGCGATCGCACCGTCGCGGGCCAGCCGGGCCATCCCGTCGGCGACGGACACGGCCTGGCCACCCAGCTCGTACTCCCCGTCGGGCATGCCGGCGGCGGCCATCGCGTCGGTGATCAGCGCGGTCCGGTCGGGGCCGGCGGTCGTGCTGGCGAAGGCCAGCATGCCGTCGTGCAGGTGCACCCCGTCGGCGACCAGCTCGCACACGACGTTCGGGGCGGACAGCAGCGCCACGACCGGGCCGGGCTCGCGGTGGTGCACCGGGCGCATCCCGTTGAAAAGGTGGGTGCCGACGCTCGCGCCGGCCGCCACGGCGGCGCGGGTCTGGTCGTACGTGGCGTCGGTGTGCCCGACGGCGGCCACCACGCCCCGGCCGGTGAGCAGCTTGACCGCCTCCAGCGCGCCGTCCCGCTCGGGCGCCAGGGTGACCATGCGGACCGCGCCGTCGCCCAGCTCGATCAGCTCGGCCAACTCGTCGGTCGACGGGTCACGGAGGAACTCCGGGTTCTGCGCGCCGCAGCGGGCCGCCGACAGGTAGGGCCCCTCGAAGTGGATCCCGGCGAGCACGCCCTCGCGGACCAGCGGGGCGTACGCGGCGGTGGCGTCGCGCATCAGCGCGAACGGCGAGCTGACCAGGCTGGCCAGGAGGGTGGTGGTGCCGTGCCGCAGGTGGAAGCCGGCCGCCGCGCGGGCCTGCTCGGCGTCGCCGGTGGTGAAGGTGTGCCCGCCCCCGCCGTGGGTGTGGATGTCCACGAAGCCGGGGAGGATCCAGTGGCCGTCGCGCACCGACGGGTACTCGGCCACCGCGCTGATCCGGTCGCCGTCCAGCTCCACGCAGCCCTGCCGGATGACACCGGTCGGGGTCACCACCTTGCCGTTCACCCGAAGGGCCATCACGTCTCCTTAACTGTCGAGGGCGAGCAGGGCCGCGCCGAGACAGCCTGCCTCGTCGCCGAGGGCCGCCGCGACCAGGCGCGGTTCCCGGTGGAACGTCATCCGCTCGTGCACGGCGGCACGCAGCGGGTCGAGCAGCTGGGCGCCGGCCCGGACCAGTCCGCCGCCGACGACGATCGTCTCCACGTCGAAGAGGGCCTGGCCGGTGGCGAGCCCGTCGGCCAGCGCCTCGACGGCCTCCCGCCACACCCGCCCGGCCCGCTCCTCGCCGGCCGCGGCCCGCTCGGCCACCTCGGCGGCGGTCACCGTGACACCGGCCAGCTCCGTGTAGCGGCGGCCGATCGCGGAGGCGGACGCCACCGCCTCCAGGCAGCCGGGTCGGCCGCAGCCGCAGCGGGGCCCGTCGGGGCGTACCAGGATGTGGCCGATCTCCCCGGCGGCGCCGTGCGCGCCGGTGACGGCCGACCCGTCGACCACGTGGGCGGCGGCGATGCCGGTGCCGATCGCGACGAAGAGCACGTGCCCGGCGTGGCGTCCGGCTCCCAGGCGGGCCTCGGCGAGGCCGCCGGCGCGCACGTCGTGGCCGAGCGCCGCCGGCAGGCCGAGCCGCGCGCCCACCAGGTCCCGCAGGGGTACGTCCCGGAAGCCCACGTTCGCCGACCAGACCGCCACCCCGGCGGCCTCGTCGACGACGCCCGGCACGGCGACGCCGACCGCCACCGGCGTGTGTCCCTCGGCGCGGGCCTTGCCGGCCAGCCCTTCGGCGACCTCCAGGATCGTGTCGACCACGGCGTCCGGACCGCGCCCGGCGTCGGTGGGATGCCGCTCGGTGTGCACGGGCGTGCCGTCCGGGCGGACCAGGGCGCACTTCATCCCGGTGCCGCCGACGTCGAGCGCGACGACGAGATCGGTCACGCGAGAACCACGGAGCGGGTCAGGTGCCGCGGCGTGTCCGGGTCGAGGTCGCGGCTGGTGGCCAGGGCGACGGCGAAGCGCTGGGCGAGGATCAGGTCGGCCATCGGGTCGACCGGCGTACGTCCGGCGGCCCAGCTCCCGAGCACGGTGCGGCAGCCGTGGGTGCGGCTGTGCACGAACGCCGCCCCGGTCGCCGCCACGTCCTCCGGCAGGCCGTCCGGCAGCTCGCCGAACGCCCACACCAGCCGACCGGGGGCGGCGACCGAGATCGGGCCGTGCCGGTAGTCCATCGCCGGGTACGCCTCGGCCCAGAAGGTGGCCGCCTCACGGCACTTCAGCGCGGCCTCGTGGGCCAGGCCCACCGTCCAGCCGCGACCGAGGAAGGTGACCTGACCGATGGTGGTCGGGTCGATCGGCAGTGGGGCCCGCACGGCCACCTCCGCGTCGGCGGACAGCGCGGCGATGTTGTCGCCGAGGTGGGCGCGGAGCAGGGACAGCGCGGTCGTCGCGAAGCGGGTCTGCACCACCGAGCGCTCGTCGGCGAAGGGCATGGTGACCGCGGCGTCGGCCAGCTCCACGGCGGGCGAGGCGGGGTCGCCGACCAGGACGGTCGTGGGCACCTCGCCGCGCAGCGCGGCGAGCAGCTCGGTGACCTCGGTGGTGGTGCCGGAGCGGGTGATCGCGACGAGCCGGTCGTAGCGGCGACCGGCGGGGAACTCGGACGCCTGGAAGGCGTCGGTCTCGCCCTGGCCGGCGGCTTCGCGGCGGGCCGCGTACGCCATCGCCATGAACCAGGACGTGCCGCACCCCACGACGGCGACCCGCTCCCCCCGGCGCGGGAGGTGCGTGCCGACGGTGGCGGCCAGGTGCGCCGCCTCCCGCCAGCAGTCGGGCTGGCTCGCGATCTCCGCGTCGACGTACGACATGGGAAACTCTCCTCCGCAGGGGAGCGCTGCGCAATACGGCTCGTTTGACCCGTCTTTCGCGCGCCATTCTGCGCGAGACCCGGGGCCGGTGGCAACCGGCCCCGCGACCGCGCAGGTCAGGGTTTTGCGCACTCGTAGTTTCGCGCACTACTGTGCACGCAATCAATCACCGACTGTGCAGTAACTGGGAGGGTCTGGGTGGATCGCTACGCCAGATGGAACGCCCTGCTCGAAATGCTGACCGACAACGGCCGGGTCAGCGTCGAGGAGGCCGCCGGGCGGCTCGACGTCTCCCAGGCCACCATCCGGCGTGACTTCGACCAGCTCGCCCAGCAGCAGATGATCACCCGCACCCGGGGTGGCGCGGTCGCCAACGGCGTCTCCTACGACCTGCCGCTGCGCTACAAGACCGCCAAGCACTCGGCGGAGAAGCAGCGGATCGGGGCGGCAGCCGCCGCGCTGGTGACCCCGGGCACCGTGGTCGGCCTCAACGGCGGCACCACGAGCACCGAGGTCGCGCGCGCCCTCGCGGTCCGCCCGGACCTGAACACCAGCGCCGAGGGTGCCCAGCTCACCGTCGTCACCAACGCCCTGAACATCGCCAACGAACTGCTGGTCCGCTCGCGGATGAAGGTGGTGGTGGCCGGAGGTGTGGTCCGCCCCAAGTCGTTCGAGCTGGTCGGCCCGCTGGGCGGTGCCCTGCTGCGCGAGGTCACCCTGGACGTGGCCCTGCTCGGTGTGGACGCCATCGACCCGCAGCTCGGGGCCGCCGCCCACCACGAGGGCGAGGCGGCGATGAACAACCTGATGGTCGCCCGGGCGAAGCGCGTGGTCATCATCGCCGACTCGTCGAAGCTCGGCGGGCACGCGTTCGCCCGGATCTGTCCGGTGGACCGGGTGGAGACGCTGGTCACCGATTCCGGGGCCGCTCCGGAGGTGGTCGAGGCGTTCCGCGCCGCCGGAGTCCACGTCATCTGCGCCTGACACCGGATGCATCGGCGTGTCGATGCATACCGGGTATTGCCCTCCGGGGTATACCGCGTATGGTGTCTGGCGTCACCCACACCATCGGGGGAGGTGCAGCTTGCCAGCTGTCCTGGAGATCGAAGGTCTACGCAAGACGTACAAGAGCCGTCGGCGCGGCACCCGCAACGCGCTGGACGGTTTCGACATGCGGGTCGAGGCCGGGCAGGTGCACGGCTTCCTCGGCCCCAACGGGTCCGGCAAGACGACCACCCTGCGGACCCTGCTCGGCCTGATCCGCCCCGACGGTGGGCGGATGGCGGTCCTCGGCCACGAGGTGCCGGCCGCGCTGCCCACGGTGGCCGGCCAGGTCGGCGCGATCGTGGAGAGCCCGCAGTTCTTCCCGCACTTCACCGCCCGGGACACCCTGTCCCTGCTGGCCGGCGCCGGCGAGGTGCCCGCCACGCGGGTCGACGAGGTGCTGGAGCTGGTCGGGCTGCGCGACCGGGCCGGTGAGCGGGTCAAGACGTACTCGCTCGGCATGAAGCAGCGGCTCGCGGTCGCGTCGGCGCTGCTCAAGAACCCGAAGCTGCTGATCCTCGACGAGCCGGCCAACGGTCTCGACCCGGGCGGCATCCGGGAGATGCGCTCGCTGATGCGCGACCTCGCCGCCTCGGGCATGACGGTGGTGCTGTCCAGCCACATCCTCGGCGAGATCCAACTCATCTGCGACTCGGTCACGATCATCTCGCTCGGCCGCCGCGTCGCGTTCGGTCCGGTCGAGGAGGTGCTCGCGCAGCATTCCTCCGGCGCGGTCCGGATCCGCCTCGAGGCGGTCACCGACCTGCCCGTCGCGGCGGAGACGCTGAGCCGGGCCGGCATCCGTGTCACCGGGCAGCCGGACCACCTGATGCTCGCCGGCGTCGACAAGCCGGCGACCGTGACCCGGCTCCTCGCCGAGCAGGGCCTGTACGTCAGCGAACTGGCCCCGGTCGCGGTCGACCTGGAGAGCGTCTTCCTCGAACTGACCGCCACCGCGCCGGTTCCCGGCCAGCACCGGCAGGTCGACCAGTCCACGAAGGTCGGTGAGCCGGGCCAGTCCGGCGGCACCGGGGGAGGTTGGGGCGCGTGAGTCTCTACCGTACGGAGCTGCGCCGGCTCGCCAAGCGGCGCTTCACCCGCTGGATGACGGTCCTCGGCCTGCTGGTGCTCGCCGCGGTGGTCGTCGGCAGCTTCTTCTCCAACCAGAAGATCGACGCCGCCACCGTCGCCAAGGCCGAGCGCGCCGCCGAGGCTCAGTGGCAGCGTGACGTCCAGATCAACGAGCAGTTCCGGGCCGAGTGCGAACGGGCCAAGACGGCCGGGACGGCGCAGCCGGGGCAGTTCCCGGACGACTGCTCGGTGATCACGCCACCGCCACGGGAGGCCATCGAGGCGCAGTGGTTCCTGCCGTCCACCTTCGACTTCCGGGAGAACTTCGGCTTCACGCTGCTGCCACTCGCCGCGATCCTGGCGCTCGTCGGGTTCATCGTGGGCGCCTCCTTCGTGGGGGCCGAGTGGAGCACCGGCGGCATGATGAACCTGCTGCTGTGGCGGCCGAAGCGGCTGACCGTACTCCTGACGAAGCTGGCGGCCCTGCTCACCGGCGTGTTCGCCCTGGCCGTGACCACGACGGCGCTGTGGTTCGGCAGCTTCTGGCTGGTCGCCAACCTGCGCGGCACCACCGAGAAGATGACGTCCGGTGCCTGGCAGTCCTTCGCCCTGACCGGCCTGCGCGGTGTCGCGCTCGTGGTGGTCCTGACGGCGGTCGGCTTCGGGCTGGCGTCGCTCGGGCGGCACACCGCGATGGCCCTCGGCGGGGTGGTCGCCCTGATGGTGGTCGGCCAGTTCGGCCTGGGCATCCTGCTGGACCTGTCCGGCGTCAAGTTCGCCGAGGCGTGGCTGCTGCCGACGTACGCCATCGCGTGGATGCGTAAGAAGGTCGTCCTGGAGAACTGGGACGCCTGCCAGGCGACCTACTTCGGTGAGTGCAAGCCGGAGACGATGGAGATCACCTGGCAGCAGTCGTCGCTGCTGCTGGGTGTCGGGGCGGTACTGATCCTCGGGGCGGCCCTCTGGGCCATGCGCCGGCGCGACGTCGCCTGACCGGTAGCGGGTGTCCGGACGGCCCTCCCCGGCCCCGGGCACCCGCCGCCGCGGCCGGCGGACCGACGGTCGGTGACGCGCCAGCGGTACGACACGCCGGCCGACGTGCCGCTGAGACGTCACGGTTCGCACCGGCCCGGATCGGGCGGATGCGGTTTGGAGGGGCCCTGGTTAGGGTGGGGTCCCCGGGTTGGCGTCACCGTGCCGCCGCCCGCCCTCGCGAGGAGCGCCATGCAGCCCGACGCCGCCCCGGTCCGCACCGAGCCGTCGGTCCCCCCGCCCCGCTCCGCCCCCGAGTCCACACTCGCGAGCGGCGCCGCCGAACTGGACGCCACGAGCGCCGAGCCCGACGCCACCACCGGGGCCGAGCCCCCGGCGGGGCTGACCGACCGGGAGCGCGACATCCTCGACTTCGAGCAGCAGTGGTGGCGGCACGCCGGTGCGAAGGAGCAGGCCATCCGGGACCGCTTCGACCTCTCGGCCACGCGTTACTACCAGCTGCTCAACGGGCTCCTCGACAATCCCGCCGCGCTGGCCGCCGAGCCGCTGCTGGTCGGTCGACTGCGTCGGCTGCGCTCGTCGCGGGCCCGCAACCGCCGGCGCTGAGTCAGTGCTTCTCGTACATCTGCAGGCCGTTGCCGATGGCGAAGAACGTCGGCGCCCACTCCCCGATGAAGATGCCCCAGCGGTCGGCCCGCGCCACGCCCGCCCTCTCCAGGTGCTTCGAGAGGAACCAGCTGGTGAACGACAGCCCGATGCTGACGAACCCGGCCACGTACGCGTGTTCCGCCTTCACCCCGGCCTCGTGCAAGCGCTTCAACATCGTCCGATTCCCCCTGTCGCGACGGACGGTCCCGCCGTGGGCGGCCCGTAGGCCGACGCTACAACGCGTCACCGGGGCGTATCCGACTGTTGGAGCAACCGGCGGGCGCACGGACGCGGCGAGCATGCGCCGCACCGAGGTGGGTAGGCGAGTCGTCCGTCCGCGGACCGGCGGGCGGGGAGGGAGGGTGCGGCCATGGGAGTGACGGACCCGGCCGGGTCGCGGGTGGGCTACCGCGCGCCGGAGGCGGTGGACGAGCCCCGACGCTCGGCGGTGGTCCGGACGATGCGGGTCCGCTCGGCCTCGGTGGCGGCTCCGGGCCGCACGCTCAACGAGGACGTCGTCTTCCAGGTCGGCCCGCTGGTGGGGGTCCTCGACGGGGCGACGGTCCCGGAGGGTTTCGACACCGGTTGCGTGCACGGGCCGTCCTGGTACGTGCGGCACCTCGCCGCCCGGCTGGCGGTGGCCGAGGCGGCCCGACCGGCGGCGACCCTGGTCAGCAACCTGGCGGCGGCGATCCTGGCGGTACGCGCCGATCACGGCGGTGTGTGCGACCTGGACCACCCCGGCACCCCGTCGAGCACGGTCTGCCTGCTGCGGGACGGCGGCGACCAGGTGGACTGGCTGGTGCTCTGCGACAGCCCGCTGGTGCTGGACACCGGTGACCGGGTGACGGTGGTGGCCGACGACCGGCTGGACGCCGCGATGGCGGACCTGCGGGCGATCGCCGCGACGATCCCGGTGGACCCGACCGATCCGGCCGCCCGGTTCCGGCACGCCGTGAACCTCCAGCGGCAGCGGATGAACCGTACCCACGGCTACTGGGTGGCGGCGGCGGACCCGGACGCCGCGTACCACGCGTTGACCGGGACGGTGCCGCTGCGGGGGCCCGGTGCGCTACGCCGCGCGGCCCTGCTCAGTGACGGCGCGTCAGCGGTGGTCGACCAGTTCGGTCTCCTCGACTGGGCCGGGCTGCTGGACGTGGTCACCGTCGAGGGGCCGGAGGCGCTGATCGGTCGCGTCCGCGCCGCCGAACGGGACCACGCCGGCCGCCTGCGCCGGTACAAGTCCGTCGACGACGCCTCGGTGGTGCTCTGCGAGTTCGGCACCGACGGGCGCGGCGACAGCGGAGCGTGAGGCGGAACACCATGCCGGCCGACCGGCTCATACCCGCCGCCGGACCGCCACTCGCCGTTCATTGGGGTGGACTCGGGCCGGTGGGGACGGCAGACTGCGGCACGTGACGCGTGCGGTCCGGTTGGAGCCGGTGAACGAAGGGAACCTGGAGCCGTTGCTCTCCGTAGCGGCGGCCGAGGCGGAGCCCGGCGACGTGATGCCGCCGGTGGAGGCTCCGGCCGGCTGGTCGCACGCCCGGCGGGAGGCGTTCCGGGAGTTCCACCGTGCCAGCTTCGGCGGCCTCGACGGGCCCACCCGGACCCGGATGTACGCGATCCTGGCCGGCGGCGAGGTGGTCGGCATGATCAGGATGACCCGGTGTGACGAGTTGGGCACGGCGGAGACCGGCATGTGGCTCGGTCGGTCCGCCCGCGGTCAGGGCATCGGTCCGGCGGCGCTGCGCGAGTTGCTGAACGAGGCCGCCGCCGCCGGCATGCGACTCGTCGTCGCCGAGACCGTTCCGGACAATTACGGGGCCCTGAAGGTGCTGGAGAAGTGCGGCGCGAAATTGCGTGAGGATGACGGCAAGGTCCGTGCCGAGATCTGTCTCGATTCGACGCCGCCCGCCCTCTGAGCGTCCTTTTCCTCCTTCGTTCCTCTTTGGTGTTCAGGCTGCTCAGGACGGCTTGATTGTCCGTATTGCGGCGCTGTGGACCGCGGCTCCGAATACCTGCCCCCCACGCATCGCGTAAATGTTTCACGCATTTGTCGCCGGGTACTGCCTGCCGGGTCCGCTGATGACGGGCACCTGATCGCGGGCCATTTCTGTTTTCCCCGGTGGCTGCTTTCCCGGCCTTGCACCGGTCAGGTGCCGCTGCCCCGGGGAGCGAAGGAGTACTGATGAACAACGGAGCGCGAATCGGGCTGGCGGTGGGTGCCGGATACCTGCTCGGCCGCCGGCGCAAGCTGCGCAAGGCGCTGGTGCTGGCGGCTGCCGTCGCAGCCGGCCGGGCCAGCCAGAACTCCGGCGGGCTGATGAACGCCGGATCGCGGCTGCTGCAGTCGTCCCCGCAGCTGAGCAACCTGGGCCGACTCGGTGGCCCCCTCGTCTCGGCGTCCAAGGCCGCCGCCACCGCCGCTGCCGGCAGCGGCATCGACGCGGTCGGCGGCAAGCTGCGTGGTTCCGCCGACGCGCTGCGCCGCAAGGGCGGTGCCGGGCAGCAGAACGAGGGCGATGCCGAGCAGCAGAACGACGGCGATGCCGGACAGCAGAACAAGGACGGCGCCGAGCAGCAGAACAAGGATGACCAGGGGTCCGGCGACGCCCGGCCCGAGGGTGCCGGCGCCGACAAGAAGCAGCGGGGGCGGTGACCATGGCACCGAACACGGGTGGACTCGGCGACCGGGTCCGGACGCAGCTCGGCGGTGAGGTGCGCAATCTGGCGCACGCGATCGGCGAACGCGCCGTCCAGGTGGTGACCGACCGGATCACCGGCGCCACCGGCCGGCTCAGCGACTACGCCCAGCAGGGCGGTGGACCGGGGTTGATCGCCGCGGCGACGGGCGCGCAGAAGCTCGCCCAGGGCGACTCACCGATGAAGGCGATGTTCCATGCCGGGTTGGCCGGCGGTAAGGAGAAGGTGATGGCGGCCTTCCGCGGTGGCAAGGGCGGCAAGGGTGGCGGCAAGAAGCAGAAGGTCACCAACATCGTCGAGACGATCGAGGTCGGGGTTCCCGTACGGGTCGCGTACAACCAGTGGACCCAGTTCGGTGACTTCCCGAGCTTCATGAAGAAGGTCGAGCAGGCCGAGAACGACTCCGACGAGAAGATGACCTGGAAGGCGCAGGTCTTCTGGTCGCACCGGACGTGGGAGTCGACGATCGTCCGGCAGATCCCGGACAAGCTGATCCACTGGCGGTCCAAGGGCGAGAAGGGTTCGGTCGACGGCACCGTCAGCTTCCACGAGGTGTCACCGGACCTGACCCGGATCCTGGTGGTGCTGGAGTACCACCCGCAGGGCCTCTTCGAGCACACCGGCAACCTGTGGCGCGCCCAGGGGCGGCGGGCCCGGCTGGAGCTGAAGCACTTCGTCCGCCACGTGATGACCTCCACCGTGCTCGACCCGGACTCGGTCGAGGGCTGGCGTGGCGAGATCGAGGACTCCCAGGTCGTCAAGGACCACGAGACCGCCCTCCGCGAGGAGCAGGAGGCCCGTGAGAAGGCCGCCGCCGAACCCGAGCAGGCCGAGGAGCAGCCGGAGGAGGAGCCCGAGGAGGAGCGCGAGGAGCGCCGGCCCGCCGAGCGCGCCCGCCGTCGGCCGCCCGCGCGCCGTCGTCCTCCGGAGGAGGAGTACGACGAGTACGACGAGGGCGAGGACTTCGACGAGGGGTACGACGAGGAGGAGCCCGAGGAGGAGCCGGCCCCGCCGCGTCGCCGCGCTCCGGAACGGGCCCGTCGACCCCAGCCCCGGGAGGAGCCGCGACCCCGCGAGGAGCCCCGGTCCCGGGAGGAGCCGCGGTCCCGCCGTGCCCCGGAGGCGCCGCGCCGCCCGGTCGTCCGCCGTCGGCGTGAGGAGCGCGACCAGTGACCGTCGCGACGAACACGGGCCAGCCTGGCGGCGCCCTCGAGCGGGGTGGCGCCGGCTCGAATCTGGCCGACGTGGTGGAGACCGTCCTGGACAAGGGCGTGGTGATCGACGCCCAGGTGTCGGTGGCGGTCGTCGGCATCCAGCTCCTGGAGATCAACGCCCGGATCGTCATCGCCAGCGTGGAGACGTACCTGCGGTTCGCCGAGGCGGTCGACCGCTACGACATCACCCCCAAGGGCCAGAAGGGCCTGCCCGACCTGCTCGACGGGGCGACCGGGGCGGTCGGTGCCGGCAAGGCCGTATCCGGGCTGGGCAGCACGGTCGGCGCCATCGGCGGTGCCGTGAAGGACGCGGTCGGCGAACTCGGCTCCGGCGGTCGCGACCAGGACCGCGAACGGGACCGCGACCGGGAACGGGACCGTCCCCGACGGCGGCGGGACGAGGAGCGCTGACATGGCCGAGGAGACCGGACTGTTCGTCTACGGCATCGTGCCCTCCGACGTGGAGCCGACCCCGGACGCCCCCGGGGTCGGCGACCCGCCGGGGGAGGTCACCGCGGTCCGCCACGGCGACCTCGCGGCGCTGGTGAGCGAGGTGCCCCTCGAAGGGCCGCTCGGACGCCCCGCGGACCTGACCGCGTACCAGGAACTGCTCGACGGCACCGTGGCGGTCGCGCCGGTGCTGCCGGTGCGCTTCGGGACGGTGGTGACCGGGACCGACGCGGTGGTCGACCTGCTCGACGCCCACCAGGACCGGTTCGCCGACGCGCTGGACGAGTTCGAGGGACGGATCCAGTACACGGTGCACGCCCGGTTCGACGAGCAGACGCTCATTGCCGGCATCCTGGCCGACAACCCCGCCGCCGCCGACCTCGCCGACCAGGTGAAGGGCCAGCCGGAGGCGACGAGCCGGGAGCAGCGCATCCGGCTGGGTGAGATGATCAGCCAGGCGGTGGAGCTGGCACGGGAGGCGGAGAACCGGCACGTCCTGGACCTGCTCTCGCCCTTGGCCGTCGCGGCGGCACCCCGGCCGCCGAGCAACGAGATGGACGCGGCGAACGCCGCCTTCCTGGTGGAACGGGACCGCGAGGACGAGTTCGTCGGCGCGGTGGAGGAGTACGCCGAACAGCGCCAGGAGCTGATCCGGACGCGTCTGCTCGGCCCGCTGGCCCCGTACGACTTCGTCAGCGCCCACCAGCTCGCGGGGTGAGCGGTGGACATCCTGTGGGCGCTGCTGACCCTGCCGTACGCACCCGTGCGGGGGCTGACGGCGGTGGTCAAGGTGATCGCGCGGGAGGCGGAGTCCCGACAGGTCGACCCGGCGAACGTACGCCGGGAGTTGGAGGAGCTGGACGCGGCGGCGGCGACCGGGGACATCACCCCGGCCGAGCGCGACCGGGGCCAGCAGCAGGTGCTGGACCGGCTGACCGGCACCGCCCAGCGGCCGGCGCCCCGTACGGGCGGCGGCCGCCGGGCCCGGCCGGGAGCGGAACGGCGCCGGGCGGCCGGGGCGGAGAAGGAACGACGACGAAGCACCGGACGGGCGCGCGACGGCGGTGTGGAAGGTGAGGGCCATGACGCAGCTGATCCGCGGCGACGGCGGTAGGAGCCGCCGGAACGAGCCGGCGAACCACGACGACGACCGGTACGACGACGAGGACGAGTACCTGGAGCCGATCTCGGCGGCCGAGGCCGCCCGGGAGGGGCTGCGGCAGGTCGTGGAGCTGACCGGCCGGGACCCGGTCGGGACCACCTCGCTGAAGTCGGTGCGGGACGGCTGGCTCGTCGGGGTGGAGGTGGTCGAGGACCACCGCATCCCCGCCTCGACGGACCTGCTCGGCCTCTACGAGGTGGAACTGGACGTCGAGGGCGGCCTGCTCGGCTACCGCCGCGTGCGTCGCTACCAGCGTGGGAAGGGCGAGGTGGGGTGAGGTGTCCGTGCAGCCCTCGGTGGTGCAGAACTCCGGGCAGGTCCTGCCCGCCGGCCATGAGCCGGCCAACCTCGGCGACATCCTGGAACGGGTGCTCGACCGGGGCATCGTGATCGCCGGTGACATCCGGGTGAGCCTGCTCGACATCGAACTGCTGACGCTCAAGCTGCGGCTCGTCATCGCCTCGGTGGACACCGCCCGACAGATCGGCATCGACTGGTGGGAGCACGACCCGTGGCTCAGTTCCCGGGCCCGCCCGCCGGTGGAGCCGGGTCCCCGGGACCCGGAGCAGGTGGAGGCGGAGCGCCGCCTCCGGATCGCCCGGCGGGCCGCGTCCCGGGAGGAGTGGGATGACCTGGCCTGAGCCGGCCGGGACCGCCGCCGCGGACCCGCGTACCGGTGCCTGGTTGCACGGGGTGGTGCGCGACGTGGAGCCGGGCACGCTGGCCGCGACCGCCGGCCTGGAGGGCGACCGGGTCCGGGCCGTGCGGGCCGCGGGCCTGACCGCCGTGGTGAGCACCGTGCCGCTGAGCGCGTACGGCGAGGAGGCGCTGCGCCGCAACCTGGAGGACCTGGCGTGGCTGGAGCGGGCCGCGCGGGCGCACCACGCCGTGGTGGACGCCCTGTCGAGGGCGGGCGCGGTCGTGCCCGCCCGGCTCGCGACCGTGCACCACGGCGACGAGGGGGTGGCCCGCGTCCTGGTCGAGCGCCACGACGAGCTGGCCGCGACCCTCGACCGGCTCGACGGTCGCGGGGAGTGGGGCGTCAAGGGGTACGCGGTGCCCGGTGCCGTACCCCGTGCGGAGGCTCCGGCCGGCGGGGGTGGGGCCGGCGCGGCGTACCTGCGGCGGCGCCGGGCCCAGTTGACCGCCCGCGAGGAGGGGCAGCGGATCGCCGCCGAGGCGGCGGCGGCCGTGCACGAGGCCCTCGCCGGGTACGCGGTCGCCGCCCGCCGGCACGCACCCCAGGACCGCCGGCTCTCCGGCGCGGCGACCGCGATGGTGCTCAACGGCGCGTACCTCGTCGACCGGCCCCGCCTGAAGGGGTTCTCCGCGCTGGTCGACGCGCTCGCCGACCGGCACCCGGAGATCCGGCTGGAGCTGACCGGCCCGTGGCCGCCGTACTCCTTCGTGGCGGAACCCACGACGGAGGCCGCGCACACCGTTCGGGAGCCGGCGTGACCGCGGCGCGGAGGCCGGCATGGCGGTGACCACCCTCGCGCCGAGCAGCGCCGACGACCCGCTCGCCCACCGGACCGTGTCCCTGGTGGACCTGCTCGACCGGGTGCTCGCCACCGGCGTGGTGATCTCCGGCGACATCACCATCTCGATCGCGGACGTCGACCTGGTCCGGGTCTCCCTGCGTGCGCTGGTCGCCTCGGTCGGCGCGCTCGCCGCACCCGAGCTGCCCGCCCCGGCGGCCGGCGAGGCCGCGGTCGTCGCGGGGGAGGGGGCATGACCGACCGGGACGAGGCGGCGGAACTGGCGGCGGCGCTCGGCGAGTCGTCGTGGCGGGAACCCCGGGTCACCCCGCTGGACCGGCGGCTCGCGGTCGACCCCGGCTCGGTGGAACGCGGCCTGGCGAGCCTGGTGCTGACCGTGGTCGAGCTGCTGCGCCAGCTCATGGAACGGCAGGCGCTGCGCCGGGTGGACCTCGGTGACCTGACCGAGGAGCAGATCGAGCGGATCGGGACGACCCTGATGGCGCTGGAGGAGCAGATGACGCTGCTCCGCGAGCACTTCGGGCTGTCGCCCGAGGACCTCAACCTGGACCTCGGTCCTCTCGGCCCGCTCCTGCCCACCGACTGACGCTGCGCTGCGGCTATCGCGTGGCCGGTACGGTCTCCGGCCGGGTGGGACCACGTCGTCACGCGCACTGTCGAGCTGATGTCGTGGATGAATCAGAACCGTGCGCTGCCCGGCCGCGTCGCCCCCACCGCTGCCCAACCAGGTCTCTGTGCCTGCGCGGCATCGTCCCCGCCGCTACCCGCGCCGGTCCCCGTCCTGGCCGATCCATGCCCCGGTCGGTGAAGGGGCCTGGCTGCGGCGAGCCGTGGATCGGTGGGCATGGCTGATTCACTGACGACATCAGCTCGACAGTGCCCGACCGGAAGATTTCGCGGCTGGGACGCCCCTCCCGTCGACCCGTCAGATCAGCGCCCGCGAAGGCCGTCGTCGAGGACCACCGGCCGGGTTCAGCCCTGGCGGCCCTCGGCGTACGCCTCCAACCAGGCCACCTGCGCCGGGTCCAGGGACGGGCGGACCCGTCGCCGGGCGGTCTCCACGTGGGCGGCGGTGACCGTCGTGGCGGTCAGCGACTCCCGCATCGCGGCGAGCGCCGCCTCCCGCACCAGCGCCGCGCAGTCCGCCGCCGAGAACCCGTCCAGCTCCCCGCCGAGCGCGGCCATGTCCACGTCCGGCGCGAGCGGTACGGTCCGCGACGCGGCGCGCAGGATCTCGGCGCGGGCCGGGCCGTCCGGCGGCGGCACGTACACCAGGCGTTCCAACCGGCCGGGCCGCAGCAGCGCCGGGTCGACCAGGTCGGGCCGGTTCGTCGCACCGACCACCACCACGTTGCGCAACGACTCCACGCCGTCCAGTTCGGTGAGGAGAGCCGCGACCACCCGGTCGGTCGTACCGCCGTCGGTGGTCTGGCCACGGACCGGCGCGAGGGCGTCCACCTCGTCCAGGAAGATCAGCGTGGGGGCCGCCTCGCGGGCGCGGCGGAACAGCTCCCGTACGGCGCGCTCGCTCTCGCCCACCCACTTCGACAGCAGCTCGGCGCCCTTCACCGACAGCACGTTGGCCCGGCCGGAGCCGGCGAGCGCGGTCACCAGGTAGGTCTTGCCGCAGCCGGGCGGCCCGTAGAGCAGGACTCCGCGGGGCGGCTGCACGCCCAGCCGGGCGAACGTGTCCGGGTACGTGAGCGGCCACAGCACCGACTCGGTCAGCGTCTGCTTCACTTCGACCAGGTCGCCCACGTCGTCGAGGGTCACCCGGGCCAGCTCCAGGGTGGACGCCGCCATGGTCGTCGGGCGGACCACCTCCAGCGCCGCCGTGAAGTCCGCCATCGCCACCGTCGGCCGCTCCGCCGACTTCTGCCGCAGCGCCGCGCGCACGCCGGCCTCCCGGACCAGCGCGGCCAGGTCCGCGGCGACGAACCCGGGCGTACGACCGGCGACCTCGTCCAACCGGACGTCCTCCGCCAGCGGGACCTGCCGGGTCAGCACCGTCAACTGCTCCCGTCGCAGCGCGGGGTCGGGCAGCGGCACGCCGATCCGCAGCGACAGCAGGTCCGGTGCCCGCAGTGCCGGGTCGACGGCCTCCGGGCGGCCGGTGGTGCACACGACCGCCGCCCCCGCGCGGAGGGTCTCGGCGAGCACCTGCCGGAAGACCGTCGCCACCGGGCCGGGCTCGTCCGCCGGGGCGAGCGCCTCCACGTCGGTGACCAGCAGCACCGCCGGCCCGCCCGCCCGTACGTCGGCGGCGGCGTCGCGCAGGCGCTGGGCCGCCGCCTCGTTGGTCAACGCGGCCAGCTCGGGCGCCCAGAGCGGGCGGACCCGCGCGCCGACCCCGGCGGCCACGGCGCGGACCAGCGCGGACTTGCCCGAACCGGCCGGGCCGTCGACCAGGACGCCGAGCGAGACCGTCGTGCCCAGCCGGCCCAGCACCTCGCGATGGTGGAAGCCGAGGTCGAGCAGCTCGGTCAGCTCCTCGGCCTGGGCGCGGAGGCCGGGCAGCTCGTCCACCGACGGCGCGTCGTCGACACCTGTCGCCTCGGCCGGTCGGGCCGCCTCGCCGCCGGCTCCGGGACGGGTGGTGGCGTGGCCTCCGGGGCGGGCCGTCGTGGCGGCGCCACCTCCGGGCGGGCCGGCGGTCCGTGTCGGGGTGGGCGTCCCGGCCCGGCCGGCCGGGTAGCCGTTGGCCGGGACACCGCCGGAGCCGTGGGTGACCGGGCCGTGCTCCCAGGCCACCACGGTGTCCATGGTGACCAGGGCGGCGGTGTCCGGCTCGGCGGCGACCACGGTGAGCAGGGTGCTGGTCCAGGCGTACCCGACCCGGTTCGAGAGGCTTCGTCGCGCCGTCTCGACGAGGCTGCGCACCGAGGCGTCCGGCAGCACGTCCTGCGGCAGCAGCGACACGTCGTCCCGGACGGTTACCACCTTGCCGAGCAGGGCGAGCCGCAGCATCTCCGGCGAGACCACCGCGACGACCGGCGGCGGCCCGGCGAGGACCACGCGGCGCGCGGCGGTGACCGGCACCGGGCTGACGTTCACCTCTCCGCCGTCACGGATGCCGAGGTTGCCCAGCATCAGGTCGTCGGCGTACAGGAGGCCGGTGCCGGCGTCGGGCCCGGCCGGCGCCACGATGCCGGCGCTCACCCGCCGGCCGGCCAGCCGGACCGGGTCGCCCGGGCGCAGCCCGAGCGCGGTGAGTACCTCCGGGTGCAGCCGGACGATGCCGCGCCGGGCGTCCAGCGCCGCCGGCCGCAGGCTCGCGGTCAGGGTCAGGTCGGGTACCGCCACCGCCCGACCCTAGCCCCCGGAGTCACCTCGGCGGGCCGGCGGTCACCGCGGTCGGTGGTCGTCGGTGAGGAGCGAGGGATCCTGGCGGATGATCTCCGCCAGCCGGGCCGCGGGGTCCGGGGTCGGTCCGTCCTGCGGCGTCCACGCCGGAACGGTCTTCACCGACATGGGCCAGGGCGGGGGCGGTACGGCGGCACCTGCCGCGCTGACCGTGACGATGCCGCCCGACCAGGAGACCCGCAGCGGGTACGCCTGCCCGTCGTGGTCGACCCGCACGGACACCGCCATTCCCGGGTGCTCCGCGACCACCCGGCGCACCACCTCGGCGACCTCCTCGACCGGGTCCCGCCACATGACGTCGTCGGCCCGGTGCTGGCCACCGGCGGCGTCGGTCCAGTGCGGAGGACCGGCTCCCTCCGGCCGGTCGCGGTCGCCCGGGCCGCGCTGCGGCCGGCCGCCGTCGGTCGTGCGGGCGGCTTCCCGGCCGTCCGCCCAGCCGGGCCCCGCGTTCCGGCCACCACCGAGGGCGGTGCCGGGACCGGTGGCCGCCGCGGGTCCCGAGGCGGACGGGCCGGGCGCCGTGGGGTGGTCGGACAGCGTGACGGCGCCGGGCGGTGCGCCCGAGCCGGGGAGGGCGACCGTGTCCTCCTCGGCGGCCCGCCGGCGCAGCGCCTCCTCGCGCCGGGCCAGTCGGGCCAGTGTCTCGTCCAGCCCACCTCTCATCACGACCACCCCTTTCCATGAAACGGGTCCGACCGCCGCTTGGTTCAGGTCTTCCTCTCCCGGGTGGCCCGGTCCAGCGCGCGGTCCAGGACGACCAGGAGGGCGTCCCGCACCGAGAGCCGGTCCCGGGCGTCGAACTGCACCAGGGGTACGTGGTCGCCGATGGCCAGCGCCCACCGGATCGCCGTGAGGTCGTGCGCCACCCGACCGTCGAAGGCGTTGACGCCGACCACGAAGGGCAGCCCGCCCCGCTCGAAGAAGTCGATCGCCGGGTAGCAGTCGTCCAGGCGTGCGCTGTCCACCACGACCAGCGCGCCGAGCGCGCCGCGGGCCAGGTCGTCCCACATGAAACCGAACCGCGCCTGGCCGGGCGTGCCGAACAGGTACAGCTTCAGGCTGCGGTCGATGGTGACGCAGCCGAAGTCCATCGCCACCGTGGTGGTGGTCTTCGTGGTGCGTACGCCCGGGTCGTCGACGCCCAGCGCGGCGCTGGTCATCTCCGCCTCGGTGGTGAGCGGGGCGATCTCGGAGATCGCGCCGACCGTCGTGGTCTTGCCCACCCCGAAACCGCCGGCCACCAGGATCTTCACCGGGATGGGCGGTGCGGCGCGCGGCTCGGGCGCGGCGCCCGGTTCCGGCGCGGAGCCCGGCGGCCGGTACGGCGGAGGTGGCGCGGCCGGGCCGTGTCCGGCCGGCGGGTGTCCGCCGGTCGGCGCGCCGTAGCGGGCGGCGGCGCTGTTGGCCGCGAGTCCGCCCAGCGGGGCGGCCGGCCAGTCAGGAGATCGCACGGAGTCCATCAATCACTCGCAGGATGATGTCGGGGTCGAGGGCGTCGTCGGCGGCGCCGACGTGCACGTCCAGGTGCCCGGCGGCGCGCAGGTCGCCGACCAGGACCCGGGTCACGCCGAAGTGCATCCGCATGGTGGCCGAGATCTCCGCCACCGAGATCGGCTCGGCGCAGAGCGCGACGATCGCCGCGAGTTCCGGGGCGAGCCGCGCGGCCGGTGTCGTCCACTCGGCCGCCGGACGAGCCGTGACCTGGGTTTCCAGGCCGATCGCCGGATCCGTGCCGGACACCCGCCCGGCGGTGAGCACGAACGGGCGCGGCCCGGCCGGCCGCTCCGGGTCGGGCTCGAGATCGGCCGTCGCCGCCGGCAGGCCCACCGCGCCGGGCTCACCGGCCGGTACGGGCGAGCGCAGGTAGGGACGGATCCGGATCACGGGCTCCGGATCCGGATCCTCGCCGGCGACGTCGGGAGTCACTGCTGGACGGCGTTCTTCAACTCGGCGATCAGGCGCGGAGTGAGGGCGCCGCCGGCCCTCCCGGCGAAGAGCGTCATCTCGTACGCGACGGTGCCCAGGTTCGCCGAGCGGTCGGCGACCACACCCAGCACGGAGCCGCTGCTGATCGCGCTGATCAGCAGGTACCCCTCGGCCATGTCGACGATGACCCGGTTCAGCCCGCCCAGCGCGTACCAGCTGGCGGCGCCGCCGGCGAGGCTCGTCATGCCCGACACGACGGCGGCGAGCCGCTCGGCGTTGGAGCGGTCCTTGATGGAGGACATGGCCATGAGGAGCCCGTCCGACGAGACCGCGATCGCCTCCAGCACGCCGGCCGTGCTGGAGGTGAACGAGTCCAGCAGCCAGTTGAAGGTGCGGGCCTCGGGGCTGAGGTCCCCGCCCGCCCCGGCGTGGGCCTGGTGGTCGACGTTGTCGTGCAGGAAGGGGCTTGTCACCGTGTTGATCCCTCTTCGTCGCGGCGGTGTGGACTGACCTCACGCAGAGCCCGGGCGACGCCCGCCTCGAACTCGGTGATGAGGTCGCGGACCTCGGCGGGGTCGCCGGGGTCCTGGACGGACGGCTGGCGGGGCGGGCTCACGGTCAGGTTGGCCCCGGGCACCCGCCGGGTCAGCCGGGGCCGTGCCGGCGCCGCCGCGGTGGCGGGCGCCGGGGTTCCCGCGGGACGGGCCAGCTCGGCCCGGCGTACGCCGGACTCGAACGCCTCGACCAGGGCGCGGGCGGCGGCCGGGTCGGCGTGGGTGGCGTCCACCGGACCCACCGGCGGTGCGCCCGCCGGCAGGTTGGCACCCGGCACGCGCTGCCGCACGCCGAGGTCGGCCGGCGGGCGACCGGCGACCGGCAGGTCGCGGGTGGCCTCGTGGCCCGCCAGGCTGATCTCCAGGAAGGCGGTGCCACCGGTGGAGGCACCCGTCGCGGCGGCCGGGCGCGGGTCGCTGCCGCCCGCGCCGAACGCGTCCCACGGCGTACCGGACTCCATGCTGCGGGTGGCCCGGCTGAGCAGGACCGGATCGAAGCCGTGCGACGGGACGTCCGGCTCCCCGCCCGGCGGTGCCTCCGGTGCGGCGCCGACGGCGGCCAGGGCCCGCCCGCCGCGCGCGGTGTCCAGGATGCCGGCCGGGGACCTGCGGTCCCGCCCCGGGACGGTCGCCCGGGCGACGGTCACTCCGGCGCGGTCCGCCCGGCGGATCACCAGGGCCGACTGGGGGATCTCCAGATGGGCGGTCAGCCCGCCGCTGGCGGTCGGTACGAGATCGACCGACCAGCCGTGCCGGCGGGCGAGTCGGCCCACCACGAAGAGGCCCAGCACCTCGGTCGGCGCCAGGTCGAGTCGTTCGCGCCGGGCGAGCCGGGCGTTCTCCTCGGAGAGCCGCTCCTCGGTCATCCCGATGCCGTGGTCGACCACGCTGAGCCGGGCGCCGATGCCGGTCGTCTCGCCAGCCACCGTGACGCGGGTGTGCGGCGGCGAGAAGACGGTGGCGTTCTCCATCAGCTCGGCCAGCGCCAGCACCAGGTCACCGACCGTGCCGGGCGCCGCCGACACACCCGGCGGGACCTGCACGTCCACCCGGGTGTAGTCCTCGATCTCGCCCAGCGCCAGCCGCACCACGTCCGCCAGTGGCACCGGCGCGACGTGCGGGTCGTCGCCGGCCGAGCCGGAGAGCACGACCAGGCTGCCGGCGTTGCGGCGCAGGCGGCTGGAGATGTGGTCGAGCCGGTACAGGTGCTCCAGCCGCCCGGGGTCGGTCTCCTGCCGCTCCAGCCGGTCGATCAGCGCGATCTGCCGGCCGACGAGGTTCTGCGTACGCCGGCCGACGTGCCCGAACATCTGGGCGACGTTGCGCCGGCCGGCCACCTGCCGCTCGACCAGCCGGGCCGCCGTGGTCTGCACCCGGTCGAAGGCCCGCGCGAGGTCGCCGATCTCGTCACGGGCACGGACGTCGACGGGGTCGAGGCGGACCGGTTGGGCGTTCTCCGTCTCGTCGTCGGCGACCCGGGTCAGCTCGGATTCGGCGACCCGGGCGACCCGGTCGGCCGACCGGGTGAGCCGGGTCAGCGGCCGGGCCACCGTCCGGGCGACGGCCACACTCAGCAGCACCACCACGGTGAGGATCAGCAGGGCCACCCCGCCGACCAGGTACGCGGCGACCAGCGCCCGCCGCTGCTCGGCGGTGACCTCGGCGATGACGTCCGCGACGATCTTCTTCTCGACGAACTGGCCGAGGGTGATCATCGAGCGGGACGACGGGAAGAGCGCGTCCAGCGGCACGTCCCTGATCGCCCCGATCGGGTCGATCACGCTCGCGGTGAGGAACTCGGGCGTGGTCCGCGCCTGCACCGCGGCGTCGTTGAGCAGCGCCAGCTTGTACTGCTCCGGCGTGATCAGGCTTCGGAACCGCAGGTTGTCGACCTGGAGCGCGGACATGCACGCGACGTACGCGGTGACCGCCGTCGGGGCCTGGGTGGCCTTGACGAGCACGATCAGCGTGGCGCAGGCGCCCAGCCCCTCGTCGGCGCGCAGCAGCCCGTCCAGGGCGAGCACCTGTCGCCCGGCCGAGGTGTTGGTGTCGACGGTGAAGGGCAGCCGCAGGGACTCGATCAGCGCCATGTTGACCGGCCCGTAGGTGGCCATGATCTGGTCGGGGGTGGCGGTTCCCGCGAGGACCGAGGCCCGCAGGTCGGTCAGCTTGCGGACGCCGTCGAGCGCGGCGAGGACCCGCGCGGGCAGCGTGTCGCCCCGGGTGGCCCGCAGGTCGGCGACCCGGTCGTCCACGGTGGCCGACTTCTGCACCAGTTCGGTCCGGGTGACCCGGCCGAGCAGCAGGCCCACGGAGAGGATCCGTTCCTGTTGCAGGTCCTGGACGAGGGTGCCGATGCGGCTGGCGACGCGGACCTGGTCGGCGATGTCGCCGGCCCGCTGCGCGGCGGCCACCCGGTCGAGCACCACCGGCACGGCGAGGCCCACCATGCTGAGCAGTGGGACCACCACCAGCAGGGCGAGCTTGCCCCGGATCCGGAGCCTACCGAGCAGCATCGAAGGGCCCCCACTGCGCGGATGCCGGCTCCCGGCCCGCACCGGCCGGCTGGAGTGGACGTGGCTCGGCCGGCCGGCCGGCCGGCGCCTGCCACGGGGCGGACGGCAGAGGACCCGAGTCCCCGGTCGTCGCCCGGGCCTCGGCGGTGCGGCGGCGGGCCCGCCGGGCGGCGGTGACGAGGATGGCGGCCAGCACGGCCAGCAGCAGGACGGCCGTCGCGGCGGCGCCCACCGCCAGCCAGCGCTCCCGGTCCAGGTCGTCGAGGCGGTCGGCGAGCAGCGCGTCGAGTTCACCGAGGATGACCGGCTGGAGCTGCCGACCGGCGGCCTGGACGGCGGTCCGGGCGCCGACGAGCCGACCCGCGTCCACCTCGCCGCTCGGCGTGGTGGGGGTCGAGTACGCGGCCAGCGCCTCCACCGCCCGCTGGTAGGTGTCCAGCGGGGTGAGGACGGTGGGGCCGAGGTTGGTGCTCTCCGAGCTGTCCACCGCCGCCCGCAGGTCGGTCACCATGTCGGCGGACGGCGCGAGGGCGGCGACGCGGACGCCGGCGAGTTCGGCGACGGTCCTGGCCCGCTGGGCGGCCGGCCGCTGCGCGGCCAGGATGGTCAGGTCGGCGAGCCGGCCGGCGGCGATCATCGCCTGGGGCAGGTCCTTGCCGATGCCGTCCTGCAGGAAGAAGGAGTCGGACTCGGGGTCGCGGACCAGTCCGGAGGTCTCCCGTACCTTCCGGTGCAGGTCCAGCAGCAGCTCGGTGGTCTCGCCGTAGGCGGCGTAGGCGGTCTCCGGGTCCGTGGGGCTCCGGTCCGACAGCGCCTCCAGTTTGGCCCGCAGTCCGGCCCAGCGTTCCTGGGCGCGCAGGTCGTCGCCGATGCGGGCGTCGACCGAGGCGACCGCCTCCACCGCCCGGGTCAGCTCGTCGCCCGACACCGTCCTCCCTGCCACGGCGGCGGACTGGGCCTCCACCAGCGCGTCGGTCACCGGAGCCAGGGCCCGGAGGTACTCGACGCCGAGACGTTCGGACACGACCAGGTCGCGGTCGTCGTCGGTGAGGCGCCAGGTCTGGACGAAGAGGAGAGCCAGCGGCGCGAGGAGGGCCACCACCAGCAGTAGTGGCAGAGCACGGCCGACGGCGGAGGGTCGCCGGCGGACCCGCGGCGCGGGGACGGTCATGGTCAGTCTCCTCCGGCGGGGGCGGGGAACCGGTCGCGGTGTGGTGCTCGCCGATCGAGTCCCATGCACCGGACCGGAAACTAACCGAAGCCAGGAGGGGGCTTCGCGCCGCCGGGCAGTCAGTTTTGCGTCAGTTCGCGCGAAGTCACCTGTCGTTGATCAGATGGACACCGTCCGTGCCATTCCCGCACCGACATGGATGGATCGGAGCCGATTTCCGCCGAAGATCGGAATTCACGTGATCCGAATTCATCCCGCTGGGACGGGCCTGGACCTTCCGCGCTCGCAGCGATCCGCCCGACGATCGGAGCAACCGGACGGACGTACGGAGGATCTCAGCCAACGCTCAGGATGTGGCCCGTAGCGTGTGCCGCATGAGATCGCCGTCGCCGGCCGCGTGGATCCGGCGTGCCCTGCCCACCCGCCGCCGTGCCGTCGCCGCCACGGCGGTCGCCGTGCTGCTCGTCGGGGCGGTGGTCTGGGCGGTACGACCGCAGGGGCCGGACGTCCGCACCGAGTCCGCCGTCCTGACCGTCCGTTCCGGCCCGGCCGGCAACGAGCCGGTCGACCTGGACACCACGCTCTACCTGCCCGAGGGGGCCTCCGCCGGCGACAAGGTCCCGGCGGTGCTGCTCGCACACGGCTTCGGCGGCACCAAGGAGTCGGTGCGCTCGGACGCGGAGGAGTTCGCCGGTCGCGGGTACGCCGTCCTGACGTGGACGGCCCGCGGCTTCGGCCGCAGCGGCGGGCAGATCCACCTGGACAACCCCGACTACGAGGTACGCGACGCCGAGCGGCTGCTGGACTGGCTCGCCGCCCGGCCCGAGATCCGTACCGACGCCGCCGGTGACCCGAGCGTGGGCGTCGTCGGCGGCTCGTACGGTGGCGGGCTCGCCCTGCTGCTCGCGGCCCAGGACAAGCGCGTGGACGCGATCGTCCCGATGATCACCTGGAACGACCTGTCCCGGGCGTTCCTGCCGGAGAGCAGCGGCCGGGACACCACCGAGGGCGTGTTCAAGTCCGGCTGGGCCGGGCTGTTCTTCGGTGGCGGCGGCAACGCCGGCACCGGACCGGCCGGGATCTCCGGTGCGACCGGTGCCCGGTCGGAGGGTGCGCCCGCGTCGGCCGGCCCGCCCAGCCCGGGGCCGGGCGCCGGCCCGGGGAGCGGTCCGGGCGCCGCTCCGGCCGGGGCAGCCGATCCGGCCTGCGGCCGGTTCGCCGCCGACGTCTGCGCCGCGTACCTGCGCATCGCCACCACCGGCCGCGGCGACCGGGCGGCGGTGGACCTGCTGCGCCGCTCCAGCCCGGCCGGCGTGCTCGACCGGATCACCGCACCGACCCTGCTGGTCCAGGGCGAGGCGGACACCCTCTTCCCGCTCGCCGAGGCGGACGCCAACGCGCGCGGCATCGCCGCGAACGGCACACCGGTGCGGGTCGCCTGGTTCACCGGCGGCCACGACGGGGGTGAGGGGCCGAAGACCGACTCGGACCGGGTGAAGTTCCTGACCGTGCAGTGGCTCGACCACTACGTCAAGGGCGAGGGCGACACCCCGGGCGACGACTTCACCTGGTCCCGCATCGCCGGTTTCGACGCGCTCGACCGGGGTCTGGTCGCCACCGGCTACCGCACCACCGACTACCCCGGCACCGCCGGCACCGGCCGGCGGGACGTCGTCGTCGCCGGCCCGCCGCAGCCGGTCGCCAACCCGCCCGCCGGCAACCCGGCCGCGATCTCCTCGGTGCCCTTCGCCGGTGAACTCTCGTCGCTGCTCAGCGGCGTCGCCGGCGACATACCGGGGCAGCACGCCCGGTTCGAGTCCGCGCCACTGCCCGAGGCGGTGGACGTGGTGGGCGCACCGACGGTGCGCATCCGGGCCGCCTCCGCGACCGGCGAGGCGGTGCTCTTCGTCAAGCTCTACGACGTCGACCCGAACGGCGCGGCCACCCTGCCCAACGGCCTGGTCGCGCCGGTCCGGCTCACCGGCCTGCCGCGCGACGTCGAGGCCGCGCAGCCGGTGACGGTCACCCTGCCGGCGATCGTCCGCCGGATCGAGGCCGGGCACCGGCTCCGCGTGGTCGTGGCCACCTCCGACCAGGCGTACGCCACCCCGGTCGAGCCGGCCGTGCACACGGTGGCCCTCGCCGACGGCGCGGTCGGCCTGCCCACGGTCGACGGCGAGCCGATCCCCACCGCCGCCGCCCTCTGGCGCTGGATCCTCGCCGGCCTGCTCGCCGCCATCGTGCTCGGGCTCGTCGTGGTCGTCGCCGTCGTCCGCCGCCGGCAGCGCCGCCAGGTCAGCTCCGTCCACCCGGCGTACGCGGACACCCCGCTCGCCGTGCGCGAGTTGCGCAAGGAGTACGCCGACGGCTTCGTCGCCGTGTCGAACGTGGACTTCGAGGTCCACCCCGGTCAGGTGGTGGGCCTGCTCGGCCCCAACGGCGCCGGCAAGACCACCACCCTGCGGGTCCTGATGGGGCTGACCCAGCCCACCGCCGGCGAGATCTACGTCTTCGGGCACCGGCTGGTGCCCGGTTCCCCGGTGCTGTCCCGGATCGGCGCGCTCGTCGAGGGGCCCGGCTTCCTGCCGCACCTGTCCGGTCTGGACAACCTGAAGGCGTACTGGCGGGCGACCGGCCGGCCGTGGGAGGACGCGCACTTCGACGAGGCGCTGGACATCGCCGGCCTCGGCTCGTCGGTGCACCGCCGGACGAAGAACTACAGCCACGGCATGCGGCAGCGACTGGCCATCGCGCAGGCCATGCTCGGCCTGCCCGAGCTGCTGGTCCTCGACGAGCCCACCGACGGCCTGGACCCGCCGCAGATCGCCGAGATGCGCCGGGTGCTCCAGCGGTACGCCACGGACGGACGGGCGGTGCTGGTCTCCAGCCACCTCCTGGCCGAGGTGGAGCAGACCTGCACGCACGCGGTGGTGGTGAACAAGGGCCGGATCGTCGCCTCCGGGCCGGTCGAGGAGATCGTCGGAGAGTCGCCGAGCGTGCTCTTCGAGGTCAGCGACCCGACCGCGGCCCGGACAGTGCTGGACCGCCTGGACGGGGTACGGGTGCTGCCCGACTCCGAGGGGCAGCTCGTGGTGGACACCAACGGCACCGCGCGCAGCGAGGTGGTGGCCGAGCTGGTGCGGGCCGGCATCGGGGTGGACCGGGTGGTGCCGAGGCGCCGCCTGGAGGACGCGTTCCTCGCCCTGGTGGGCGAGAACTCTCGGGGAAGCGGGGACCGGTGATGGCGGGATCGACGGGCGGGGAGACCACCACGGGGTCGGTGCACCCGTCCGGCGCGGCGGCCGGCTACCGGCCCTCGGCCACGATGCCGTTCGTCGCCGAGTTCCGGCGGCAGGCGTCCCGGCGGCGTACGCAGCTCGCGCTCGGGTTCATGGTGCTGCTGCCCTTGATCATCCTGATCGCGTTCCAGTTCGACACCGGTGACGACGACGACAACGGCAACAACGAGTTCAGCAGCCTGGTCGACCTGGCCACCTCCGGCGGGCTGAACTTCACGCTGTTCACCCTCTTCGTGTCGGCGGGGTTCCTGCTGGTCGTGGTGGTGGCGCTGTTCTGCGGCGACACGGTGGCCAGCGAGGCGAGCTGGGGGAGCCTGCGCTACCTGCTGGCCGTGCCGGTGCCCCGGGCCCGGCTGCTCACCGTGAAGCTGCTGGTGGCGCTCGCGTACTCGGCGATCGCGCTGGTGCTGCTCGCCGGTACCGCCCTGCTCATCGGCACCCTCCGGTACGGCTGGGAGCCGCTGCGCAGCACCGTCGCCGCCCAGCTGGAGCCGGGGGAGGGCCTGCTGCGGCTGCTCGCGGTGCTCGGCTACCTGGCGGTCGTACTCCTGGTGGTGGCCGGCCTGGCGTTCCTGCTGTCGGTGACGACGGACGCCGCGCTCGGCGCGGTCGGCGGCGCCGTGCTGCTGTGGATCCTGTCCAGCATCCTCGACCAGATCACCGCGCTCGGCGCGATCCGGGCGTTCCTGCCGACCCACTTCAGCACCGCCTGGCTGGGCCTGCTGTCGACACCGGTGCAGACCGACGACGTGGTCCGGGGCTGCATCTCCGCGATCAGCTACGCGACCCTGTTCTGGGGCCTGGCCTACTGGCGCTTCACCCGCAAGGACGTGACGAGCTGAAAGGAAGGGCCCCTTCTTAACGCCTGCGGTAGAGGAAGGGTCCCCTCTTAACGTCGCTGCGCCACGCCCACAAGCTGGGAACCCGGCTGGGTGTGCCGGCCGGCATTGCATAGACTCGGTGGCACAACTGCATACCTCATCCAGAGGGGCTGAGGGATACGGCCCGACGACGCCCCGGCAACCACCCCGCGCGCTCATCGCTGAGCGACCGGCGGGGCAGGTGCCAATTCCGTCCCCGCCGCACCGTGCGATGCGGGGAAAGATGAGAGGACTCTCGACATGACGTCGACGCTCGCCCCCTCCGGCATCGACACCACCGCCAGCCCCGCCCGCGCCCTGGCCTGCCGCGCCTGTTCGGCGCGCTACCCGCTGGCCGCCCAGCACGCCTGTTACGAGTGTTTCGGGCCGCTGGAGGTCGACTACGACACCGCCGCGCTGGCCGCCGTCACCCGCGAGCAGATCGAGGCCGGCCCGCAGAACATCTGGCGGTACGCGGCGCTGCTGCCCGCCGGCCAGGACCCGGCCACCCGGGTCACCCTGGATCCGGGGCTCACCCCGCTGGTCGCCGCCCCGCACCTCGCCGCCGAGCTGGGCATCACCGCGCCGCTGTGGGTCAAGGACGACAGCGCGAATCCCACCCACTCGTTCAAGGACCGGGTGGTGTCCGTCGCGCTGACCGCCGCCAAGGCGCTCGGCTTCACCCGCTTCGCCTGTGCCTCCACCGGGAACCTGGCCAACTCGGTCGCCGCGCACGCGGCCCGCGCCGGCACGCCCTCGGTGGTCTTCATCCCCAGCGACCTGGAGCAGGGCAAGGTCGTGACCACCGCCGTCTACGGCGGCGAGCTGGTCGCCATCGACGGCTCGTACGACGACGTGAACCGCCTCTGCGGCGAACTGGTGGAGACCGACGAGTTCGAGGACACCGCGTTCGTGAACGTGAACGTCCGGCCGTACTACGCCGAGGGCTCCAAGACTCTCGGCTACGAGGTGGCCGAGCAGCTCGGCTGGCGTATCCCCGCCCAGGTGGTCATCCCGATGGCCTCCGGCGAGCTGCTCACGAAGATTGACAAGGCGTTCTCCGAGCTGGTCGAGATCGGCCTGGTCGAGGCACCGGCCGGCGGCTGGAAGGTCTTCGGCGCCCAGTCGGCCGGCTGCAACCCGATCGCCACGGCCCTGCACGCCGACAGCGACACGATCACCCCGGTCAAGCCGACCGGCATCGCCAAGTCGCTCAACATCGGCGACCCGGCCGCCGGCGTGTACGCGCTGGAGGCGGTACGGCGTACCGGTGGCTGGATGGAGTACGTCGACGACGACGAGATCCGCGCCGGCATCCGGCTGCTGGCCCGGACGACGGGCGTGTTCGCCGAGACCGCCGGCGGGGTGACCGTGGCGGTGCTGCGCAAGCTCGTGGAGTCCGGCAGGCTCGACCCGACCGCCGAGACCGTCGTGTTCAACACCGGTGAGGGCCTGAAGACCCTCGACGCGGTGGCCGCCGAGGTCGGCCCGACCCACCGCATCAAGCCGTCCCTGCGCGCCGCCCGCGACGCCGGCCTCCTCGGCTGACGAGGCACGTCCCGCCATGTTCGTCTGCACGCGAGCGGTCCGACACGCCACACCGTCGACCGCTCCGGTGCAGACGAACATGGCTGGTCAGCCGCGCCGGAGGCGCTTCGGTCGAGGGGTGGCTCGCCCGGACGGGGGATCGGGCCGATCCGCGCGGTAACCGGCTTTTCGCGGTGAGTGCGGAAAACGCGCCGTCAAGGACTTGACGACAGGAACCGGGCGGCGCAAGATGCTCCGTGCGGGAGGGCGTTTCGCCGGAGACTTTGATAGTTCTTACGACCCAACGCCGGAGGCGTTGTGCGATCGTCCCTCCCGACCAACGTTCCGAGGGCCAGCGGTTAAATCGCTGGCCCTCGGTGTTTCTCCGGGGCATCCTCGCCACATGAGCATCGTCGTCGCGCCCTTCGACACCGCCGACCCGGCCGCGGTCGACGAGGCACACTGCATCTCCGCCGCCGTCGGGGCCGCCGACCAGCCCGACTTCCCGGTGCCCGACCGGGCCGAGTTCGGCGTGACGCTGGCGCATCCCATGCCCGGCAACGTCTTCGTGCACGCGCTGGGCCGGATCGACGGGGTGGCCGTCGGGCGCGTCCAGGTGCGGCTGTCGCAGCTGGACAACACCGACCTCGCCAGCGTCCTCGTCGAGGTCTACCCCGAGCACCGGCGGCGTGGTGCCGGTCGGGCGCTCTTCGCGTACGCCCGGCAGGTCGCCGTGGAGCACGGCCGTAAGAAGCTGATCTGGGACGCGGTGGCGACGCTGCCCGGCGGGCCGGCGCGACCGGAGGCCGGCGCGGCCTTCTCGGCGACGACCGGCGCGAAGCCGGCGCTGGCGGAGGTCCGCCGCCGGTTGGACACCGCCCGGCTCGACCACGCCGCGCTGGACGAGGCGCTGGCCGAAGCCCGGTCGCGCGCCGCCGGCTACCGGGTGGTCGGCTGGCACGGTCCGGTCCCCGACGAGTACGTCGCCGACGTGGCCCGGCTGGAGAGCCGGATCATCTCCGACGCGCCGATGGGTGACCTGGAGATGGAACCCGAGAAGATCGACACGGACCGCATCCGCGGCATCGAGGTCGTCCTGGCGGCCAGGGGCCGGCGGGCCTACCACCACGGCGCCGTGGACCCGGCGACCGGGCGGCTGGTCGCCTGGACGATGCTCGACGTGGGCGCGTCGGCACCGTGGCACGCCTGGCAGCAGACCACCATCGTCGACCCGGACCATCGCGGCCATCGGCTCGGCCTGCTCGTCAAGATCGAGAATCTCCGGTACGCGTTGGCCCGTGAACCGCAGCTGACCGCGATCGACACGTGGAACGCCGCCGTCAACGACTACATGATCAGCATCAACGAGCGGATGGGTTTCCGGGCCGTCGACGGCTGGACGGACTGGCAGCTCGTCCTCTGAGCAGGCTCGCCGCCCGCGCGGCCCACGGTCGCAGCACCGGCTCGCCGTAGCCGCCGGCGGCCAGACCCGCCCGCCGCTCGAACGTGTTCCCTCGCCCGTAACTGCCGGTCAGGCCGTACGACCAGAGGCACGCCAGCCAGTACGCGGGCCAGAACAGGGGCCCGAGCAGCGCGTACTGCCGGGCGTGCCGCAGCTCGTGACCGAGCAGGTCGGCCCGGTCCGGGTGGAGCAGCCACTCCGGCGGCCGGCGGGTCAACACCACCGAGCCCACCGTGAAGCACTCCTGACGGGGTATCCGCAGGCGGTAGCCGCCGGCCACGATCACCCCGTCCGGCGTGCGCAGCCGCCGGGTCCGGGTCAGCGTGGCCAGCACCAGCCCGACCAGGGTGGTGCCGTTGAGCCAGGTGGCCCGGGCGCAGGTCCGCTGCCGCACCACCCCAGCATGCGACCGGTCGTCCACGGCCGCCATCGGGCGACCGGCCGCTGACGATCCGTGTTGTGACACTGCTCTACTGATCTGGGGGCTTTCTGTTGCATGATGGCGGGCATGACGGAGACCCCGCACCCCCTGTACGACAGGCACGCCGAGACCCTCAACCGCGCGCTGACCGCGATCACGGAGCGGGGGTACTGGTCCGCCTACCCCGAGTCACCCAGCCCGCGCGTGTACGGCGAGACCGCAGCCGCCGACGGCAGGGCCGCCTTCGAGGCGTACCTGCACGGCGACTTCCCCCTCGACCAGCCCGGTGACGGCGGCACGGTCGCCACCGAGGCGAGTCCGTTCGGCCTGGAACTGGGCGTGCGCTACCCGCACGCCGCCGCCGACCAGCTCGTCGGCGCCGCGACCGCCGCCCTGCCCGCCTGGCGCGACGCCGGCCCGCAGGCCCGCGCGGGCGTCTGCCTGGAGATCCTCGACCGGGTCCACAAGCACATCTTCGAGCTGGCCAACGCCGTGCAGTTCACCAGCGGCCAGGCGTTCGTGATGGCCTTCCAGGCCGGCGGCGCGCACGCGCTCGACCGCGCGCTCGAGGCGGTCGCCTACGCGTACGCGGAGATGACCCGCCATCCCGGCACGGCCGGCTGGGAGAAGGCCGCCGGCAAGGGTGACCCGCTGCGGATGACCAAGACGTTCCACGTGGTCCCCCGGGGCGTCGCGCTGGTGATCGGCTGCAACACCTTCCCGACCTGGAACTCCTACCCGGGGCTCTTCGCCTCGCTGGTCACCGGCAACCCGGTGGTCGTCAAGCCGCACCCGCGCGCGGTGCTGCCGCTCGCGATCACCGTGCGCTACGCCCGGGAGGTGCTCGCGGAGGCCGGGTTCGACCCGAACCTGGTGCTGCTCGCGGCCGAGGCCCCCGGCGAGACGCTCGCCTCGACCCTGGCCCTGCACCCGTCCGTACGGATCGTCGACTTCACCGGCTCCACCGAGTACGGCGACTGGCTGGAGGCCAACGCGCGGCAGGCCGCCGTCTACACGGAGAAGGCCGGCCTCAACACCGTCGTGGTCGACTCCACCGACGACTTCGCCGGCATGTGCCGCAACCTCGGCTTCACGCTGACCCTGTACAGCGGCCAGATGTGCACCACCTCGCAGAACATCCTGATCCCCTCGGGCGGCATCGAGACCGACCAGGGGCACAAGAGCTTCGACGAGGTGGCGGGGGGCATCGCGGCGGCGGTCGGGAAGCTCACCGCCGACCCGGCCCGCGGCGTGGAACTGACCGGCGCGATCGTCAACGACGGGGTGCTGGAGCGGCTCGACGAGATCACCAAGGTCGGTGAGCCGGTGCTGGAGTCGCGTACGGTCGAGCACCCCGCCTTCCCGGGCGCCGTGGTGCGTACGCCGACGATCGTCAAGCTCGCCGCCGACGACAACGCCACCTACTCGCGGGAGTGGTTCGGGCCGATCTCCTTCGCCATCGCGACCGACTCCACCGCGCACAGCCTGGAGATCCTGCGTTCGACGGTCGGCGAGAAGGGTGCCCTCACCGCGGCGGTCTACTCCACCGACGAGGCGGTGCTGGACGCCGCCGAGGCGACGGCCATCGAGGTCGGCGTGCACCTGTCCTGCAACCTGACCGGCGGCGTGTTCGTGAACCAGTCGGCGGCGTTCTCCGACTTCCACGGCAGCGGCGCCAACCCGGCGGCCAACTCGGCCCTCACCGACGGCGCCTACGTGGCGAACCGCTTCCGTGTCGTCCAGAGCCGCCGCCACGCCTGAAAGGAAGGGCCCCTTCTTAACGCCTGGCGTAGAGGAGGGGCCCCTTCTTAACACTCAGGCGGGGCGGCGCATCTGGAGTTCGGTGAGCGCGGGGATCTTCGGGTGCGGAACGCGTACGCCGGTGTCCTCGAAGCCCAGCCGCTGGTAGGCGCGGTGGGCCCGCTCGTTGCCGACCACCACCTCCAGCATCAGCTCCGGCCGCCCGCAGGTGCGTGACCACCTCGCCACCGCCTCGACCAGGTCGCCGAGCAGGCCGGTGCCCCGCCAGGCCGGGGTGAGGTAGACGGCGTACACGACGGTCAGGCCCGGCTCGTCCGGCGTGGCGGTGCCCCCGGCGTGCCCGACGAGGCGGCCTCCGGGGTCCGCCACGAACTGGGCGTTCCCCGTGCCCGCCGACGCGTACGCGATCCGGGCCGCGTACTCGGCGTGCGGTCGGGCGGCGGCGTCGGCGATGGTCTCCAGGAACGCCAGCGGCGCGTCCGCGAGCATCTCCAGCCGCAGCGCCCGCATGCGGGCGGCGTCCCGGGGGTGGACCCGCCGGACCGGCGCCCTCCGCGCGGCGGGCCACCCGCCGGTGTCCCGTCGGGACGGCATCCGCACCGCGCTGGGCATCCCCGGACCGGTTGTCATGAGCGCATGCCTACCACAGCGACGGGCGACGATGCCGATCGCACGGAATGCGCCCGATTTGTGGTCGTGCGTGGTCGTCACGCCTCGTGTAGCGTGCGATTCCGGTCACCGATTCAGCGGCCGTCGCCGATCGCCGAACGGTGGTCCCCGGCGGCCGGCGTGCCGGTTCCCGGGTCGTGGAATGCCGCGCAGAGTGAGGAAGTGCACCGTGGCACAGGGCACCGTGAAGTGGTTCAACTCCGAAAAGGGCTACGGCTTCATCGCCGTCGACGGCGGCCAGGACGTCTTCGTCCACTTCTCCGCCATCGAGATGGACGGCTACAAGGCGCTGGACGACGGCCAGCGGGTGGAGTTCGAGATCGCCCAGGGCCAGAAGGGCCCCCAGGCGGAGCGGGTCCGCGTCATCGCCTGACCGTCGACCGGCCCGCCGGGAGCGCCGGGCAGGGGCTGCGGTGCGCGTACGCACCGGGGAGGATCATGAGCCTTTCCAGCTGTCGCTGAGGAGGGTTCTTTGTCCGACCAGCAGCCTCCGGCCACTCCGTCCCCCGGTCCCGGAGACCCCGACCCGTCGGCGCGGCCGACGGGTGACCCGACCGCGCCGCAGCCCGGCCCGCCGCCCCAACCGTGGGAGCCGAGCGTGGCCCCCGGGGCGTACGGCGCCCCGCCGCCCGGCCCGTACGGCGGCCAGCCGTGGTACCCGGGTGGTCCGGCGGCCTGGCCGGCCCCGGCGTACCCCGGCGGGTGGTTCCCGCCCGGGTTGGACCCGAACGATCCGCTTGTCAACCCGCCCGGAGCCGGCGTGGGCGGATGGTGGGCGCGCTGCGTCGGCGCGGTGCGACGCGGCTGGCCCCTGCTGGTGCCGATCCTGCTGCTCACCCAGGTGCTGCCGGCGGCGCTGATGTCCCTGCTCTCGCTGGCGGTCGACCCGACCGCGCGGTGGGACGCCGACCTGGCCGAGAACGCCGACGCGCTTCCGGACACCTTCCTCGCCGACCTGGCGGCGATGTTGGGCGTGCTCGTCGGTGCGCTGGTGGTCTTCGGCCTGGTCCAGGCCGTCGGCTGGGCGGCCGGCACCTGGGTGGTCGCCCGCCAGGCGGCCGGCGAGCCGGTGAGCCTCGGCGGGGCGTTGCGCCACGGCGCCCGCCGCGCCCTCGGTCTGTGGGGGTGGAGCCTGCTGGTGGGCGTGCTGGTCGGGGTCGGTGTCTGCTTCTGCGTTCTGCCCGGGATCTACCTCGTGTTCGCGCTGAGCCTGGCCGGGCCGGTCTACCTCTTCGAGCGGCAGAACCCGATCGGTCGCGCGTTCCGGATGTTCCACGAGCGGCTCGGCCTGGTGCTGGGTCGGATGGCGCTGGTGGCGGTTGCCTTCGTGGTCGTGTCGGTGGTGGCCGGCATCGTCGAGGCGGTCGGCGGGCTGCCGTTCGGCGTCACTCCACTGGACTCGCCCGGTACGGCGGTGGGGATCGTCGTGGTGAGCCTGACCGGTGCGGTGCTGGCCCTGCCGGCGTACCTCGCCCAGCTCGTCGGTCTGGTCGTCACGTACGCCGAGCAGCGGGCCTGCGAGGGTCCGGTGAACGCCGCGCGACTTGCCGCGGAACTCGGCTGACCCGGGCACTCGTGCTTGCACTCGGCAGGGGAGAGTGCTAAACAAGTCATTGGCACTCGCATACCGTGAGTGCCAATGGTCGGGGCGGTAGGGCCACGGCCGCAACGGCGCCCAGTCGCTGGTGCGGCACATGGCCGGTCGTCGCGGGCTATCCGGCCCGGCCGAGGAGACGTCGTCGTCGCCAGGTGGCGACGTCCCCAAGGTGCGTACACCAGGCGGCCCATCCGGGACACACACTCGGGTGGCCCGTGAGTGTCCAGGAGGACAACGCCGTATGGCCAAGATGATCGCGTTCGACGAAGAGGCGCGCCGCGGCCTCGAGCGGGGCATGAACCAGCTCGCCGACGCCGTGAAGGTGACGCTCGGCCCCAAGGGCCGCAACGTCGTGCTCGAGAAGAAGTGGGGTGCCCCCACCATCACCAACGATGGTGTGAGCATCGCCAAGGAGATCGAGCTCGAGGACCCGTACGAGAAGATCGGCGCCGAGCTGGTCAAGGAGGTCGCGAAGAAGACCGACGACGTCGCCGGTGACGGCACGACGACGGCGACCGTCCTGGCCCAGGCCCTGGTCCGTGAGGGCCTGCGCAACGTGGCCGCCGGCGCCAACCCGATGGCCCTGAAGCGGGGCATCGAGGCGGCCGTGGCCAGCGTCTCGGAGGAGCTGCTGAAGCTCGCCAAGGACGTCGAGACCAAGGAGCAGATCGCCTCCACCGCCTCCATCTCCGCCGGTGACAGCACCGTCGGTGAGATCATCGCCGAGGCGATGGACAAGGTCGGCAAGGAAGGCGTCATCACCGTCGAGGAGAGCAACACCTTCGGGCTGGAGCTGGAGCTCACCGAGGGTATGCGCTTCGACAAGGGCTACATCTCCGCGTACTTCATGACCGACCCGGAGCGTATGGAGGCCGTCTTCGACGACCCGTACATCCTGATCGTCAACAGCAAGATCTCGTCGGTGAAGGACCTGCTCCCGATCCTGGAGAAGGTCATGCAGGGCGGCAAGCCGCTGCTGATCATCGCCGAGGACCTGGAGGGCGAGGCCCTGGCCACCCTGGTGGTCAACAAGGTCCGGGGCACCTTCAAGTCGGTCGCCGTCAAGGCGCCGGGCTTCGGTGACCGCCGCAAGGCCATGCTGACCGACATCGCCATCCTCACCGGTGGCCAGGTCATCAGCGAGGAGGTCGGCCTCAAGCTGGACGCCGTCAGCGTCGACATGCTGGGCCGGGCCCGCAAGGTCGTGGTGACCAAGGACGAGACCACGATCGTCGACGGTGCCGGTGACGCCGAGCAGATCCAGGGCCGGGTGAACCAGATCCGGGCCGAGATCGACAAGAGCGACTCCGACTACGACCGCGAGAAGCTGCAGGAGCGCCTGGCCAAGCTGGCCGGCGGTGTTGCGGTGATCAAGGTCGGCGCGGCCACCGAGGTCGAGCTCAAGGAGCGCAAGCACCGCATCGAGGACGCCGTCCGCAACGCGAAGGCCGCCGTCGAGGAGGGCATCGTTCCGGGTGGTGGCGTCGCGCTGGTGCAGGCCGGCAAGACCGCCTTCGACAAGCTGGACCTCGCCGGTGACGAGGCGACCGGCGCGCAGATCGTCCGGATCGCGCTGGACGCCCCGCTGCGGCAGATCGCCGTCAACGCCGGCCTCGAGGGCGGCGTCGTGGTGGAGAAGGTTCGTAACCTCGACGCGGGCCACGGCCTCAACGCCGCCAACGGCGAGTACGTGGACCTGCTGGCCGCGGGCATCATCGACCCGGCCAAGGTGACCCGGTCGGCGTTGCAGAACGCTGCGTCGATTGCGGCGCTCTTCCTCACCACCGAGGCCGTCGTGGCGGACAAGCCGGAGAAGACCCCGGCCGCCCCGGCTGGTCCGGGTGGCGGGGACATGGACTTCTGAGTCCGGTTTCCTGAACGCCGAAAGGGGCGGGCCGCGTCAGCGGTCCGCCCCTTTCCGTGTTCCGCCCTGGCGACAGCGGCGCGCTCCAGCCTGTCACGTCGGCAGGGGCCGCTGGTTGCGCCGCTTGTGTGCCCGGTCGTACGGCTGCCGGATCTGGACCGGTTCGTCCACCGGCGTGACCGGCTCGTCGGCCGGTTGGTCGGCGCCGGTCATCTCCGCCCGCTGCTCGGCGTCGCCGTAGTCGAGTCGGTCGAACGGCAACGGGCCGGGCAGTTCGTCGTCCGTGGTCATGAGAGCCTCCTCTACCGAAACGGTAGGGGGCGTCGATGACCCATGCGGGCGAATGACGTTATCTGGGTCTATATCCTATTCGCCCCTTTATTGATCTCCGAGCGTCCTCCGGTACAGGAAGAACACCCGCTCGATCCGCGCGCCCGCGCTGCCCGAGTAGAACGGCACAGGTCCCACCCAGCCGATCTGCGCGGTGTCGATTCCCGCCGCCCGCTGGTCGGCCAGGCAGCGCCGCAGCAGCACCCCGCCGATACCCGAACCCTCGGCCGCCGGCGCCGTGCCCATCGGGCCGAACCAGCTGGGCCGGGACGACCCCCACGCCGCGAAACCGAGCAGCTCGCCCTCGCGTTCCGCCAGGTGGCAGCCCGCCCGGTCACGGCCGAGCGACCCGGCCAGCTCCTCGTCCCACGAACCACCGAAGGTGGAACGGGCGAAGGCCGTCAGCGCCGGCAGGTCCGCCGGCTCCGCGCGCCGCACCGACACACCCTGGCCGGCCAGCCGCGCCTCCGCGGTCTCCGTCGGCCGCAGGGCCGGGGACCCGGCGTACGACAGGTCGGCGGTCATGTTCCACGCCGTACGGTCCTGCGTGTAGCCGAGCGCCAGCGCGGCGCAGACCGCCGGGGTGTAACGCACGTCGATACCGGGCCAGCCGTACCAGGGCGGGTTGCCGGCGAGCAGCACTTCGGCCGCGCCCAGCCCGGCGAGCGTCCGCTCGGCGTACGACAGCAGCGCCCGCCCGACGCCGCGCCGGCGGTGCGCCGGGTCCACCGCCACCAGGTCGACGTGCCCGAGTCGGGTGTCCCGCCCGGAGATCGAGCAGACCACCGTCCCGACCAGCTCTGCACCCCGGTACGCGCCGAGCGCCACCACCGGCCGGTCGGCGCCCGCCCGGATCCACAACGTGTCGATCAGGGCGTCCGCCTCGGCCGCGTCCTCGGGCAGGTCCAGCGCCCGCCGGCACAGCTCCACCACGTCCGGCACACGGTCGACGGCCAGCTCGGTGACGATGATCTCCGCGTCCATGGTCGCCGACCCTAGAGCACCGGAGGTCACCTGTTAAGAAGGGGCCCTTTCACCTCACCAGGCGTTAAGCGGGGGCCCTTCCTTACCGCTGGGCGGCCTGGACTGCGGCGTACGCGTCGACCAGCCCGGCGCCGACGACGTTCCGCGGGTCGCCGCAGGTGTCCGTCGGCACCTGCGCGGGTGTCGCGGTCTCGGCGAGGATCCGCCGCGTCCGGTCCAGGTCCCCGACCAGCGCCGGGTTCGCCGACCACATCAGCGCCACCACGCCCGCCACCTGGGGGGTCGCCATGGAGGTGCCGCTGAGCGACCCGTACCCGCCCCCGGGCATCGCGGAGAGGACCTCCTCGCCCGGCGCGACCAGGTCCGGCTTGGCGACCCCGCCCGGTGCCGGTCCCCGCGACGAGAAGCTGGCCACCCGGCGCCGGTCGTCCACCGCGCCCACGGTGAGCACCTCCGCGTACGGCGCGGGCGGATCGTCGAGCGAGCCACAGGAGGGTCCGGTGTTGCCGGCCGCCGCGACGACCATGATCCCGGCGGCGTCGAGCGCGGCGGCGGCCGGCCGGAGCACCCCCGGGTCGCAACCCTCGATCGATGGGCAGCCCCACGAGTTGGTGAGGATCTCCGGCGCGCGGGCGGGGCGACCGTCGGTGAACGGGTCCCCGCCGGGCGGGAACGGGGCGAGCATGAACTGGAGGCAGTCCAGGTAGTACGCGGGGTTGCCCAGGTTGCGGTCCAGGTTGACGCAGCCCACCCAGCCGGCACCCGGGGCCACCCCGACGCCGTTGCGGCCCACCGCGCTGCCGACCGTGTGGGTGCCGTGGCCGCCCTGGTCGGTGGGGAAGCGGGTGGCGTCCCACGGGTCGTACCAGGAGTCGTCGCCGCCCCGGAAACCCTCGGCCAGCGCCGGATGCCTCCCGTCCACCCCCGAGTCGGAGCTGCCCACGGTGACGCCGGTGCCGGTCACTCCCAGCTCCGACCAGACCCGGTCCGCGCCGATCAGGCGGACGTTCCACTCCGGTCCGGCCGGCGCGGGGGCGTCGCCCCGGGTCATGCCGGCCGGCTCGGGCAGCGGCCGTACCCGCTGGCTCACCAGCACGCGGGCCACCTCGGGCCGGCCGGCCAGCCAGGCCCGCACCGCGGGGCCGCCGTCCACCTCGATCGCGTTGACCAGGTAGTACGAGGTGTGGTCGAGCCGCAGCCGGCGCAGGTCCCGGCGCAGGCCGGCCTGCGTCCGGTCGGCGGTCTCCACGAGCCGCCGGTAGACCTCGGTCGCCCGCGCGTCCCGCCCCGCCTTCCCGGGGGCGGTGGAGACGCCGCTCAGGTCCGCCTGGTCCCGGAGCACCACCAGCAGCCGCTCGCCGTGCAGGCCGGGTTGACCGGGGCCCACCGCGACCACCCCGACGGTGGCCAGCAGGACCGCGGCGGTCACCCCGGCCACCCGCCGACGCGGCACGCCGCCGCGGGGACGGGCGAACAGCACGCCGTACGCGACGGCGAGCACGACCGCGACGGCGAGCCCGGCGCCGGCGGCGGCCGCCACCCAGTACGGCACGTCGCGGGTGTTGACCAGGACGACGCTGATCTCCTCGGGATCGGTGAACGCCAGCGGGCCGAACACGCCGAGCCCGACCAGCCAGCCGGTCGCGGAGCGCGGGACAGCCGACCCCGGGTCGGGTTCCGCGCCGGCCGGACCGGTGTCGGTGGAGATCGGGGCGGTGTCGGTCGACCGGCGGGTCGCCATGGCTAGGGCGGCGAGCGCGAAACCGGTCGGCGGCAGGGTCAGCAGGAGCGGCAACTGGGCACCCGACTGGCCGACCCCGGCCCCCAGCAGCAGCAGCGCCACCCCGGCGACCAGTCCGCCGACCAGCACCAGCCGCGCCGGCCGGGGCGGCGTGCCGACCGCGAACACCGACCAGAAGGCGTCGTCCAGCAGCGCGGCGGCCACCATGCCGACGGCCGCCGCCGCGAGGACGGCGAGCAGGGTCTCCAGCAGCCCGCCGAGCGCGCCCACCCACACCCACGGCAGCAGCAGGGCCAGCCCGGCGGTCACCCCGAGCGGGCGTGCGGCGATCGTGCGTTTCGGGTCGCTCGTGCGGGCGCGGCCCAGCCCGCGTACGACGAGGGCGGCTACGGCGGCGGTGACGGCGAGGGTCGCGAGGTAGGCCTCGTGGTGCACCGGGGGGAGGGCCCGGAGCAGCCCGAGCAGCCCCAGCACGAGCACCGCGACCAACCAGACCCGGCCCGTCGTCCGGACCGCCGCCGAGCGCGGCACCAGCGCCAGCGCCAGCGCGGGCGCACCGGCCAGCAGCACTGTGGCCAGCGCCAGCACCGGCCACAGCCAGACCGCCCGGTCCAGGCCCGACGCGAGCAGCACCTGGTCGGTCAGCCACCCGCCGAACTGGGAGACCACGGTGAACCCGACGATCCAGAGCCCGGTGAACACGGCCGCCACCACGGCCCAGGGGCTGTTACTGGTTCCGGTGACTGGAGCGTTGACAGCGGAACCGGGCCAGTCGGGTTGCATTGAAGAACAGTACGTTGCGCCTGAGGTCGTCCGATGACGCGCCGGTTGGCAAAACGACAACGCTTCGGCCCGGGAGAGCCGCGACTTGCAGATTAAGCTACCCCCTAAATTGCAAGACCTCGGTGTAACGTGGCCGTATGTCGTCATTCAGCCCCGGGGCTGACCTCATCGAGGCTCGCGAGCGCCTACGAATCCTGGTCGAGGGCGTCCTGGCGAAGCTCGCCGCCGGAGTCCTGCCGAGCGACGCGGAGCGGGAGAAGGTCGACTGCAAGGAAGAAGCCGGGCGTCGAGGACGCGACGGCAGCCTCCTCGTGGGGGAGCCGCACAACCAGGAGGCCGCGCGACAACTGGCCAACGAGGTCACGTGCATGGCGAACACCCCCGGTGGTGGCGCCTTGCTGGTGGGCGTCGAGGACCGTACCGGGCAGCTCCTCGGTGCCGGCCTGGACGCCGAGTGGTTGCGGCACCGGGTCTACGAACACGTCGAGGTGGCGCCGGCCGTCGAGGTCCTGCGCCTCAACGGCGTCCGTCTCCTCGTCCTGTACGTGGCTGAGGCACGAGAGCCCGTGGAGGACCTCAACGGGCGGATCCGCTGGCGTACCGGAGGGCACTGCGTACCCGTCGACCGCGCCGAATGGTGGCTGCACCGGCAGTCGAGCGCGGGACACGATCCGATGGCCCAGGTGACCGAACGGACCGAGAACGACGTCTCGCCCGGAGCGGTGGCAGTGGCTCGCCGTTACCTGTCGGCGGGCGGCCGCGATGTCGGGGAGTTCGACTACCGCAGCAGCCGTGACCTGTTGATGTCGCTCGGAGTCCTCCGGCCCGACGGTCGCCTGACCGCGGCCGGAGCCCTGACCTTCTGCCCGGCCGACCGTACTCACATCACCTTCTCGGTGCTCGATGTGGAAGGCGGGGACCTGCTCACCTCGCCGCGTGACCTCAGCGGGTTGAGCCTGCTGGAACAGATTGCGACGATCGACGACCGCCTCGACACGTTGAACAAGGCGATCAGAGTCGCCCAGGACACCACCTTCGCTCAGCAGCAGGTGCGGCAGCTTCCTCCTCAGGCACTGCGAGAGGCGGTACTCAACGGTGTCGTGCACAGGGACTGGATGCAGCCGGAGCCGGTGACGGTGACCTGGGTCGAGGCCGATTCCGCCGTACAGGTGGTGAGCCCGGGTGGGTTCACCGGAGGCATCACGTCCGAGACTGTACTGACGCACCGGTACGCCCGCTATCCGGCGCTGGCGGACCTGTTCCGGGCGCTGCGTCTGGTGGAGAAGCAGGGCCTGGGTGTGGACCGGATGTATCGGGACATGGTGGCGCTGGGGCACCGACCGCCCGTCCTCGTCGAGGAGGGCGGTCCACGGGTCCGAACCCGCCTCGTCGGCGGAACACCGGTGGTGCCCGTGATGAATCTCATGGGTGCGATCCGGCCCGAGGTGCGCCAGCGGGACGTGCGGGTCGCGCTGATCGTGCACACCCTCCTTCACGAGCCCTTCGTCACGGCCGCCGGGCTGACCCGGATCCTGCAACGGAGCGAGTCGGAGGCGGATGAGGCACTCGAGACAGCGGCCGACTGTGTCGTCGGCGATGGTCCGTTGATCAACCGTCACAAGGATGTCTGGGCTCTCAGCTGGGACGCCGTCTCCGTGGTCGAGCGGAGTGCCGGGCACGATGTGCTGCGACGTCGAGGTGTCCTGCCGCACGTCAGGCCCGACCTCCCGGGGGCGGAGGCGGTGGCCCGGCGATGGCTTGCCCGACACGACCGTTACTCATCAGGCGACCACTCCGCGCTGACCGGGCTGACCTACGCGGGTGCCCGTGGGCAGCTCGAACGCTTGGAGCGCACCGGCCTGCTGCGTCGTGGGGAGGGCAGCGGCCGCAGTGCGCACTTCGTCGCTGGCCCGCTCCTCGACGCGAATGCTGCCACCCGACCGGGCCGGTGACCTTTCGTGTCCGGCGACAGTACGGCGCGGGCGGTACATGCCGTCGGACGGCCACGACCGCTACCGTGGAACCGTGCGTGACCCCAACGTGTCCCGGTCCGTGGCCGGCCAGCTCTCGCCCGAGCGGCGTGCCGCCGACCTGCGCCGACTCCGGGCGGAACGCTTCGACGTCCTGATCATCGGCGGGGGTGTGACCGGAGCGGGCGCCGCCCTGGACGCCGCCTCCCGAGGTCTCAAGGTGGCCCTGGTGGAGGCGCGCGACTACGCCGCCGGCACCTCCAGCCGGTCCAGCAAGCTCATCCACGGCGGCCTGCGCTACCTGGAGCAGTTGGAGTTCCACCTGGTGCACGAGGCGCTGACCGAGCGCGGGCTGCTGGCCACCCGGCTCGCACCGCATCTCGTCCGGCCGGTGCCGATCCTCGTTCCGCTGCCCGCCGGTAACGGCATCCGGGACCTGCCGGCCCGGCTGTTCCGCCGCTCCTACTACGGGGCCGGCGTGGCCGCGTACGACGCCTTCGCGGGCGTCTTCGGCGGCGGTCGCGGGATGCCGCTGCACCGGCACCTCACCCGCGAGGGTGCCCGGCGGATCTTCCCCAGCCTGCGTCCCGACACCCTGGCCGGCGCCATCCGCTACTACGACGGGCAGGTCGACGACGCCCGGCTGGTGGTCACGCTGGCCCGGACGGCGGCCAGCCTCGGCGCGACCGTGGTCACCAGCACCCGGGCGGTCGGCCTGATCCGGCAGGCCCGCGAGGTGACCGGCGTCCGGGTCCGCGACCTGGAGGCGCCCGCCGGCTCCGAGGCCGAGTTCGAGGTACGCGCCCGCGTGGTCATCGGTGCCACCGGCGTGTGGAGCGACGACATGTCGCGGATGCTCAACGACGTGGGGCTGCGCCCCGGCATCCGGGTGCGGGCCTCCAAGGGTGTCCACCTCGTGGTGCCGCGCTCGGCGATCACCGGCGAGGCCGGCCTGATCCTGCGCACCGCCACCAGCGTGCTCTTCGTCATCCCCTGGGGCGGGCACTGGATCATCGGCACCACGGACACCGACTGGCGGCTGGACCGCTCCCACCCGTCCGCCTCGGCCCGTGACATCGAGTACCTGCTCGACCAGGTCAACACCGTGCTCGACCGGCCGCTCACCACCGCCGACATCGAGGGCGTGTACGCGGGCCTGCGGCCGCTGCTGGCCGGCGAGGCCGACTCGACCTCGAAGCTGTCCCGGGAGCACGCGGTCTTCGAGCCCATGCTCGGCCTGCTGCTGGTGGCCGGCGGCAAGTACACGACGTACCGGGTGATGGCCTCGGACGTGGTCGACCGGGCCGCGCACCGGCTCGGCGCGGTCCGTCCGTCGCGTACCGCCGACCTGCCGCTGCTCGGCGCCGACGGGTACGCGCCCATGTGGCGGGACCGGGCCGACCTGGCTCGCCGGCACGGCGTGCCGGTCGGGGTGGTGGAGCACCTGCTGGAGCGGTACGGCACCCTCACCCGTGACCTGCTCGCCCTGATCGACGCCGACCCGCTGCAGGCCTCCCCGCTGGCCGGCGCCCCGGAGTACCTGGCCGCCGAGGTGACGTACGCGACCCGCGCCGAGGGGGCGCTGCACCTGGAGGACGTGCTGACCCGGCGTACCCGGATCTCGTTCGAGACCGCGCACCGGGGCCTGGACTCGGCCGAGCACACCGCCGAGCTGATGGGCGCGGTGCTCGGGTGGGACGCGGCGACGCGTGCCCGCGAGGTGGAGCACTACCGGGCCCGGGTGGAGGCCGAGCGGCAGTCCCAGCTGATGCCGGACGACGCCACGGCGGACGCGGCCCGACTGGGGGCGCCGGACGTACGTGGTTTCGCGGCCGACCGCGGTGGTGACGGCGACCCCGCTGAACTTCCGTCGTCCTCCCGCTGACCGATGGTCCGAAAGACCGTCCATCATCGATGCCCGACCGGTCGGCCGGTTTCGAGCGCTACCTACGGTGGGGTAGGTTGCGGCGCGTGGTTCCCCCTTCCTGGTCGCGTCCGGTCCTTTTGTCCGTAGCCGTGCTGACCGCGATCGTGCTCGCCGGCTGCTCCGGCGCCGACGCCGGTGGAGCGCCCCGAACGGACGGGTCCGCAGCCGGCCGGCCGGGGCTGCCCGGCGCGGCCACCGCCGAGAAGGGCCGGGTCAGCCTGTTGCAGAAGGTCGGCGACGACGGCCCGCTGCGGAGCCTCAACGTGCAGGCGGACGGCCGGTGGGAGTGCGCCGACTGCGCCGGGGACGGTGTCACGTCGACCGGCGCCCTCGACGCGGAACAGGTGAAGCGGTTGCAGGACCTGCTCGCCGACCCCGGGCTGGCCAAGGAGACCGACCAGGCCCGGGAGTACCGGGTGAGCTGCATCGACGCGCTCACGTCGAGCCTGGTCACCGCGGTCGGGCTGATCACTTCGCAGGACTGCCCGGGTGAGGAGAAGCCACCGGTCGCGTACGAAATCCTGCTGCTGCTCACCCAGGCCACGCCGGCCGAGCCCACCGCCTGAGCGGCCCCGTCAGAGCACCTTGCCCGGGTTGAACAGCCCGTCCGGGTCGAGCGCCGCCTTGATCGCCCGGTGCACCCGGACGCCGACCGGGCCGATCTCCCGGGCCAGCCAGTCCCGCTTGAGCAGGCCGACGCCGTGCTCCCCGGTGCAGGTGCCGCCCAGTTCCAGGCCGAGCCGCATGATCTCGTCGAACGCGCGCCGGCCCCGTTCCAGGCTCCCCGGGTCGGCCCGGTCCACCACGATGTTCGGGTGCATGTTGCCGTCCCCGGCGTGCCCCACGACGCCGATCGGCACCTCGCACTCCGCCGCGATCCGGGCCACCCCGTCGAGCAGGGCGGCCAGCGATCCCCGGGGCACTGCCACGTCGTCGATGACCAGCCCGCCGGTGCCGTCCGGGTACGTCTCGGCCGCGTACCTCTCCATCGCCGGATGGGCGAGCCGGCGGGCCTGCAACAGCGCCGCGGCCTCGACCTCGTCGGTGGCCGCGTAGACCTCGTCGGCGCCCGCCTCCTCGCACACCCGGGTCAGGCCGGCCAGGTCGTCCGGCGCCCGGGAGCCGGTGTCGACGGCGGCCAGCAGCAGCGCCTGCGCGTCGGTGCGCAGACCCATCGGCCGGTACGCCTCGATCGCCCGCAGGTGGGTCTGGTCGAGCAGCTCCAGCAGGCTGGGGGAGAGGCCCTGGGCGGCGATCGCGGCGACCGCCGCGCCGGCCGCGGCGGTGGACGGGAAGACCGCCACCATGGTCAACGACTCCGCCGGGGCGGGCCGCAGGGCGACGGTCACCTCGGTGATCACCCCGAGGGTCCCCTCGGATCCGACGAACAGACGGGTCAGGTCGTAGCCCGCCACCCCCTTGGCGGTACGCCGGCCGGTGCGCAGCACCTCGCCGTCGGCGAGCACCACCTCCAGGCCCAGCACGTACTCGGTGGTGACTCCGTACTTGACGCAGCACATGCCGCCCGCGTTGGTGGAGACGTTGCCGCCGATGGTGGACGACTCCCAGGAGCCGGGGTCCGGCGGGTACCAGAGGCCCTGCTTCGCGACGGCGGCGGCGAGCGCGGCGTTGACCACGCCCGGCTGCACCACCGCGATCCGGCTGACCGGGTCGATCTCTCCGATCGTGTCCATCGCGACCGTGCTGAGCACCACCGCGCCGTCGACCGCGTTCGCCGCGCCCGCCAGCCCGGTCCGCGCCCCCTGCGGCACCACCGGTACGCCGTGCCGCGCCGCCGCCCGCACCACCGCGACGACCTCTTCGGTCGTCCGTGGGCGGGTGACCACCAGCGGCGTGCCGGACGCGCAGAGGTCGGCCTCGTCCCGCTCGTGCATCCGGAGCAGGTCGGGGTCGGTCAGCACGGCGTCGTCGCCGAGGGCGGCGCGCAGCTCGTCGAGGAGGGGGGTACCAGCCATGCCGGGAAGGCTACGGTCGTCGCCACGTGATCATCAACCGGCGCGGGGCGGGCTAGATTGGCCGCCATGCTCTATGTCGACCGGCCGGCCTGGCCCTGGCGCGGGCGGCTCTGGTCGCATCTGATCAGCGACGTCTCCCCGGCGGAGCTGCACGCCTTCGCCGAGGCGTTGGGCGTGTCCCGCCGGGCCTTCGACCGGGACCACTACGACATCCCGGCCGAGCGCTTCGCCATGGCGGTCTGGCTCGGCGCCGAGGTGGTCCCGAGCCGCGACCTGGTGGCGCTTCTGCGGCGCTCCGGCCTCCGCCGCCCCAAGCACCTCACCCACCCCGCCCGCTGACTCTCCCGCCGTCGTCGCGCCTTCCCCGATCCGGGGCGGTGTGGTCGACCCCGGCGTCGTCGTGACCGAGAGTGATCGTCGTGGCGGTGGAGCCGGCGGACCGAGCGACGGGCCGGAGGGTCAGGTGAGGGTGGCCAGTTCGCGTACGAGGTTGCCGCGGGCGGCGGCCTCCCAGGCCGTGGACGGTCCCGGGAGGTGGAAGAGCGCGGGGAGGGCGAGGAGACTCCGGAGCACGTCGGCGCGGCCGGCGCGGAAGGCCGGGTCGGGCACGTGGGCGTACTCCGCGCGGACCGCGGCGGCGTAGCGGTCGTACGCCTCCGGAGTGCCGGCGAGGACGGCCAGGTCGGCGTCGCAGAGCAGCGCGCCGTCGGTGTCGGCCGGGTCGGGGGCGTGACCGGCGGTGAGCAGCACCAGGCGGCGGACCTCGGCCACGGCGGCGGCCGGCAGACCGCACCGGCTGAGCAGCGTGCCGGCCAGCGCGGCACTGTCCCGCTCGTTGGCGTCGCGCGCGGCCCGCGGGTCGTACACCGCGTCGTGGCACCAGGCCGCGAGCCGGACCAGGTCCGGGCGCCGGGCCAGCGGGGCGTACGCGTCGACGACGTCCAGCACGGCGGACAGGTGCGTGAGCGTGTGGTAGTGCCGGTGCGGCTCTCCCCAGCGGGCGAGCAGGTCGTCTCCGGCGGCGGCCACCGCCGCCGGGTCGGTCGCCCCCGCGTCCCGGGCCGCCGCCCGCCACCGCTCGGTCAGGTCCACCACGCCGCCGAGTCTGCCGCCTCTCTCCGGCACGTCGAAAAGGGGGAGCCTTCCGCACGATTCACCGTGCGTGGCGCGGGTAGTCCCGGCCATGGCCGTGGCCCGGGAGCGCCGACACTCGCTGATGCGTCGGGTGGGACTGCGCGACGGCGCAGGTGACGTCGACGGCACCCGGATCGCCGGGGCGATGGAGCAGATCCGGCACCGGGGCCGCGCCACCCTGCACGACCGGCTGCACCGCGTGCGGTTGTCGATGGGCCTGGCCGTCCAGGCCGGCCTCGCCGCCGGCCTGTCCTGGCTCGCGGCCCACGAACTCCTCAACAACCCGCAGCCGGTGTTCGCGCCGATCTCCGCGGTCGGCACGCTCGCCGTCTCGGTCGGCCAGCGGTTCAAGCGTACGGTCGAGCTGATCGTCGGGGTCGCGATCGGCGTGGCGCTCGGCGACCTCCTCATCTTCCTGCTGGGCACCGGCCCGTGGCAGCTCGGCCTGGTGGTCTTCGCGGCGATCATCCTGACCGTCTTCGCCGGCGCGAGCGTCGCCATCGTCATCCAGGCCGCGGCGACGGCGGTGCTGATCGTCACGCTCAGCCCGTCGACCGAGAACCTGGAGTTACCCCGGTTCGTCGACGCCTTCGTCGGCGGCGGCATCGCGCTGCTGGTCACCGCCGTGCTGCTGCCGTTGAACCCCCTCCGCGTGATCAACCGGGCCGCGCGCCCGGCGCTGGACCTGCTCGCGGCCCAACTGGACAGCACCGCGGACGGCCTGCGCGAGCGGGACCGGAACAAGGTGCAGCAGTCCCTGGAACGACTGCGGAACAACAAGGAGGAACTGGCCACCTTCACCGAGGCGATCGAGGGGGCGAAGGAGACCGCGATGCTCTCGCCGGCCCGGTGGCACCGGCGCGACGAACTCACCCACTACGGCGAGGCGGCCGAGCCGATCGACCGGGCGATGCGCAATACGGGCACCCTGATCCGCCGCTCGGTGACCCTCATCGAGGACGAGGAGGCCATCCCGGAGCCGATGCCGGACTCGGTGGCCCACCTCGCCGAGTCGGTGCGCATGCTCAAGCACGAGTTCGCCGTCGGTGAGGAACCGGAGAAGGCCCGGGAGCGGGCGCTGCGAGCGGTCAGCGAGGCCGGTCGGGCGTACAAGGAGGGGGTGGGGTTCTCCGGCAACGTCGTGATCGCCCAGGTGCGGACCACCGCGAGTGACCTGCTGGTCGCCTCCGGCCTCAGCCAGGAGGAGGCGAACCGGCTGGTCCGGCAGTCCTTCGGCGACCGGGAACAGGCGGGCGGGCAGGCCGAGCCGGAGAGCGCTCCGAAACGACCCACCGCCCCACCCGTCGGCTGAGGCCGTCCGGTTCAGCCCAGGTCGCCGAGCGCGGCGAGGAGCCGGTCCACGTGCTCGGCCGTGCTGCCCAGGCCGATGCTGGCCCGCAGGGCGGTGGCCGGCAGGTCCCGCCGCCCGCTACGCGCCGCCGCCTCGGCGAGTAGCCGTCGGGCCAGCGGGTGGGCACAGAAGAGCCCGTCCCGTACGCCGATCGCGTGGTCCCGGGCCAGCCCGGCCGCCACCTGCGCGGACTCGCGGCCGGCCACCACGAACGACACGATCCCCACCCGGGGCGCCGAGGGACCGAACGCGCGCAGCTCGACCGCGTGCGGCAGGGCCGCGAGGCCGTCCCGCAGCCGGGCCAGCAGGGTCTGCTCGGCCCGGTGCAGCGCCACCCGGTCCGCCTCGGCGAACGCCGCGCACACCGCCGCCAGGGCCACCGCGCCGAGCAGGTTCGGGGTGCCCGCCTCGTGCCGGGCCGGGCCGGTCGCCCACCGGACGTCGTGCGTGGCCGCGCCGACGTGGCTGGTGGCGCCCCCACCGGCCAGGTACGGCGGGGCGGCGTCCAGCCAGTCCGCCCGTCCCACCAGGAGGCCGGTGCCGAACGGTGCGTACAGCTTGTGGCCGGAGACGGCCAGGTAGTCCACGTCCAGGGCGGTCACGTCCACCGGGGCGTGCGGGGCGAGCTGGGCGGCGTCCACCGCGATCCGGGCGCCGTGTCGCCGGGCCACCCGGGCCAGCGCGGCCACCGGCCAGCACTCCCCGGTCACGTTGCCCGCCCCGGTCACCGCGACCAGCACCGGCGGTCGGTGGCCGCCGGCCGTACCGCCCCGGCGCAGCTCGGTGAGGGCGGCGTCCAGCGCGCGTACCGCGCCGTCGGGCGAGTCGGGCACCGGCAGCCGGACCGAACCCCGTGGCCACGGCAGCAGGTTGGCGTGGTGCTCCCCGCCGAACGTCACCACCGTCGTGCCGGCGGGCAGCGCGCGGGCCAGCAGGTTGAGCGCGTCGGTGGTGTTCCGCGTGAACACCACGTGGTCGTCGGCGCGGGCACCGAAGAAGTCACCGAGGGTCTGCCGGGCCCGCTCGTAGGCGAGGGTGCAGCGCCGCGACAGCGCTCCGGCGCCGCGGTGCACGCTCGCGTACCACGGGAGAAGCTCGGCCACCGCGTCCGCCGCCGCCCGCGCGCAGGGCGCGGTGGCCGCGTAGTCCAGGTTGATCTGACCGGGCACCCCGAGGACGTCCAGGGGGCCCGGCGTCGAGGTGGCCGGCGCGGTCCGCGCGACGCGCGCCGCGCGCGGGGGTGCGAGGGTGATGGTCATGTGCCAGACCTCCGGGTCCAGGGACCCCGGGTGGGCACACGGGCGGGGTCCGCGCTTGCCCAGCACACGGAACGGGCCGGGCCCGGTCATCACCCGGGGCACCCCACCGCGAACCTCGACGAGGGTTGCCGGCCAGCAAGCCGGGGCTTGACGCTGGCGCTCGTGACCTGCGGGCAGCATACCGCCCCCGATGCGGCGGGCCGGGCCGGCTCGGGGTGACTACGCTGACCGCATGGCCGACACCCCGTCCGGCGCGCCGCAGCCGCCGTCGCCGACCGCCCTCGACGCCCCGCCGCCGGGCGGGCCGGCCGTGAGGATGCCGACGCGCCGGCTGGGCTGGCGACGCTTCGTGGCGCTGGCCGGGGTGGTCCTGCTGATCGCGGCCTGCGCCGTGTTCATGCTCTTCCGGCTCGGAGAGAGCCTCGGCGCCGAGGCGTTGCTGATCGGTCTGGTCGCGTCGATCCTTCCGGTTCCGGTGCTGGTGGCCTGCTTCCTGTGGCTCGACCGGTACGAGCCGGAGCCACTGCGGTACCTGATCTTCTGCTTCGCGTGGGGCGCGTTCGTGTCCACCGCCGCCTCGCTGACCGTCAACAACTTCTCGGCGGGACGGTTCGAGGACCTGGGGCTGCCCACGGCGCTGACCGGGGTGCTGGTGGCCCCCTTCATCGAGGAGCTGACCAAGGCCCTCGGGCCGATCCTGCTGCTGATCTTCCGGCGCCGGGAGATCTCCGGCATCACCGACGCGCTGGTCTACTGCGGGCTCTCCGCGATCGGCTTCGCCATGGTGGAGAACATCCTCTACCTGGGCGGGTACGGCTACGCCACCGGCGTGGAGCGGTACGGCCCGGCGACCGGCACGCAGCAGGTCATCGCCATCTTCATCGTGCGGATCCTGCTCTTCGGCTTCGCCCACCCGCTCTTCACCGCGATGACGGGCGTCGGGCTGGGCATCGCCGCGCGCGCCGCCGACCGCCGGGTGCGGGTGCTCGCCCCGGTCGCCGGCCTGCTGCTGGCGATGATGCTGCACGGCACGTGGAACCTGCTGCCGACGCTGACCCAGGCCACCGGCGAGACGCTGATCCTGCTCTACGGGTTCATCGGCGTGATGGTGCCGATCTTCTTCGGCATGGTGGGGCTGGCGGTGTGGCTGCGGGCCTGGGAGGGACGGCTCACCGAGCGCATCCTGCCCGACTACGTCCGGGCCGGCTGGCTGACCCCGCCCGAGGTGGCCGCGCTGAGCAGCCTCGGACGGCGGCACGCGGCACGGGTGTGGGCCAAGCGGGTCGGCGGCGACGCCGGGCTGAAGGCGATGCGGGGCTACCAGTTCGCCGCGACCCGGCTGGCGCTGCTGCGCGACGGCATGCGGCGGGGTCTGGACAACCGGCCCGCCGACCGGGAGCGGGCCGCCGTGGAGGAGCGCGAACTGCTCGACACGATCAGCGGGTACCGGGCGTTCTTCGTCGGTCGGGACCCGCAGGCGCCGGCCGGTACGTGGGACGGGCAGCGCTACCACCTGCGGTTCCCGGACGGCTCGCAGCGGACCGTCGAGGCGCCGGACGAGCCGGTGGTGCCGATCCCGGTGGTGCTCGCGCCGCCGCCGCCGCCCCCGCCGGCCGGCTACGGCCCGCCCGGCTGGTACGGCCCCGGCCCGGCGGCGACCTGGCCGCCCGGCCGCCGCTGACCCCCGCCGTCGTCCCCGACCTGACCGGTGCTCAGGTCATCAGGCTGGTGAGGAAGTCACCGAGGCCCTGGAACAACGCCAGGAGGCCGGCGCCGATCGCCCCGAACATCTCCGCCGCGCCCTCGGGCCGGAAGGCCATGAAGTAGATCAGGAACGCGATGAACCCCCAGAACAACAGCTTCCTTATCCAATCCGGCATCGTCCCTCCCCAGGCCGGTGGTGCGGCTGGCTTCCCGGCGGGGAGCGGTGCAAACGACGCCGACGGCGCCGGGTGTCAGAGGTACAGGCCGGTGGAGTCGTTCTCGATGCGTTCGGCGGCCACGGCGTGCACGTCGCGCTCGCGCAGCAGCACGTAGCCGCGGCCGTGCAGCTCGACCTCGGAACGGTCGTCGGGGTCGAACAGCACCCGGTCGCCGGAGACGATGGCGCGGACGTTCGGGCCCACTCCCACCGCGGTCGCCCAGGCGAGCCGCTTGCCCACGGCGGCGGTCGCCGGGATCACGATGCCGGCGGTGGAGCGGCGCTCACCCTCGCTGCCCTCCATCCGCACCAGCACGCGGTCGTGCAGCAGTCGGATCGGCAGGCCGGAGTCGAGGTTCGTGTGGTCGGCGGTCACGCCGCAGACGGTACCGTGCCCGTCCCTGGCCGTCCGCGCCTGTCCGGGAGTGGTTACCTGCCGGTGGACGGGGCAATGTGTGGCCGAACTGCCCTACGGTGGGCGGGGTCGGACGTATCCTGTCCGACTGACCCCGTGCGCGGTCCCTTTCTCATGCCAGGAGGTGCGCTTGAGCCGCTTCGAGCGGGTACGCGGTCGGCTCCGCCGTGCGTACGATTCCGGTCGCGAGTCGGTGCGCGCCGGCCGGGCCGACCACGCCGACCACCCGGAGACGCCGGCCGTCGCCTCGCCGGCCTCCCCCGGGCCGGTGGCCCCGCCGTCGGCGACCGTCGTCGGCGCGGAACAGCCGGCCGCGGTGCACAACTCCACCTCCAGCCGGGACGACGCGGACGTTCCCCACGCGCTGCGGATCTCCGCCGCCTGGTGCTGGCGTCTGATCGTGATCGGCGTCGTCTTCTGGGCGCTGCTGGGGATCGTCGGGCGGATCAGCATCGTCATCATTCCGCTGGCGATCGCGCTGCTGCTGTCGGCGCTGCTGGCGCCGGCTGTCGGGTGGCTGCTCCGGGCCCGCCTGCCGAGGTCCCTCGCGACGGCGGTGGTGCTGGTCGGTGGCCTGGCCGCGGTGATCGGCACGCTCACCCTGGTGGTGAACGAGTTCATCCAGGGCGTGCCGGAGCTGAGCGAGAAGTCGTCCGAGGGTGTGCGCCAGATCCAGGACTGGCTCAAGACCGGCCCGCTGCACCTGAACGACGGCCAGCTCGACCGCTACATCAACGAGGCCGAGCAGTGGGTCAACAACAACACCGAACGGTTCACCAGTGGCGCGCTCGCCACCGCGGCGACGCTGGCCGAGGTGCTGACCGGCGCGGTCCTGGTGCTCTTCGCGACGTTCTTCTTCCTGCGTGACGGCAACAACATCTGGCGTTTCCTGGTCCGGCTGCTGCCGGTCGCCGCCCGGTGGAAGGTCGACGACGCGGGCCGGGCCTCCTGGGCCACACTCGGTGCGTACGTTCGCGCGACGGTGCTGGTGGCCTTCATCGACGCGGTCGGCATCGGGATCTTCCTGATCATCTTCGACATCCCGTTCGCCTTCCCGCTCGCCGCCCTGGTGTTCCTCAGCTCCTTCATCCCGATCGTCGGCGCCACCCTCTCCGGCGGCGTGGCGGTGCTGGTGGCGCTCGTCGACAGCGGCCCGGTGACCGCGCTGATCATCCTCGGTGTGGTGATCGGTGTGCAGCAGTTGGAGGGACACGTGCTCCAGCCGCTGATCATGGGCCGGGCGGTGGCCATCCACCCGCTCGCGGTGATCATCGGGATCGCGGCGGGCGTCGTCCTCGCCGGAATCACGGGCGCGCTCGTCGCCGTACCGCTGATCGCCGTGCTGAACACGGCCGTCCGGCGTCTCGCCGCGCGTACCGTGCCGGACACCCCGCCCGACGCGGTCGTCGTCGCCGCCAAGGCCCCCTGACCGGCCCGACACCCCCACAAGATCACGCTCGCTCCAGGAAGTAGTGGCCTCCGCACGCGGGGAGGCCACTACTTCGTGGTTCCAGCACGATCACGAAGGGCGCGGCGCGCGGTCAGGCCTTCGCGAGGCGCTCCAGGGCGCCGCGGGCGACCTCCGGGCGGGTCGTGTACCAGAACGGCGGGAGCGAGCGGCGCAGGAACGGCCCGTAGCCGCGGGCCGTCTCCAGCCGTGAGTCGAGCACCGCGACCACACCACGGTCACCGGTCGCCCGGATCAGCCGGCCGACGCCCTGGGCGAGCCGGACGGCGGCGATCGGCACGCTGACGGCGGCGAACCCGGAGCCGCCGTTCGCGTCGACCGCGGCGGCGCGGGCGGCGGCCAGCGGCTCGTCGGGCCTCGGGAACGGCAGCCGGTCGATGACCACCAGCTGGCACGCGTCACCGGGTACGTCGACGCCCTGCCACAGTGACATCACGCCGAACAGGCAGCTCGACTTCTCCTCCCGGAACCGCCGGACCAGCAGCGGCAGCGCCTCCTCGCCCTGGAGCAGCACGGGCAGGTCGGTCCGCGCGCGGACCAGCTCCGCGGCCTGCTGTGCGGCCCGTCGGGAGGAGAAGAGCCCGAGCGTACGGCCACCGAGCGCGCCGACCAGCGCGAGCAACTCCTCGCCGGCCGCGTCGGGCAGCCCGGAGACGCTGGGCCGGGGGAGGTGCGCCGCCACGTAGAGGATGCCCTGCCGCGCGTAGTCGAACGGGGATCCCACGTCGAGTGAGCGCCAGCCCGGCCCCGAGGTCGCCGGGACGCCCGGCGTGCCGTCCGTGACCTTCCCGCCCGGGCCGGCGGCGCCCCGCGTGGCTTGCGGCCGGTCGGGTCCGGTGGACGCGGCGAGGGCGGCGGCGGCCGGAGTCGGCGGGCTCGCCGTGGGCGCCTCCAGGCCGAGCGCCCGCGCCACCGTGTCGAAGCGGCCGCCCAGCGTCAGCGTGGCGGAGGTGGCGACGACGGTGCGTTCCTCGTACAGGTGGGTGGCGAGGGTGCCCGCGACGGACAGCGGCGCGACGACCAGCGCCCGCCGGCCGGTGGTGTCGTTCTTCTCCACCCAGGCCACGTCGTGGTCGGCCTCGTCCAGCAGCCGCTGCGCGGTGGTGGAGAGCTCGTCGAGGGCGGCCTTGGCCTGCTGCTTGCGCACCGGGTCGGGGTCGTCGGCCTTGACGTCGCCGATCGCGTCGAGCGCCGACCGGGTGGCCGCGTCGAGCAGCGTGCACGCGTCGCGCAGCGGACCCGGCAGGCCGGAGGTGATCCGGCCGGCCGGCGCCTCGGCCAGCCCGACGGCGAGGGCGTCGCCGGCGGCGGTGAGCGCGTCGGCGGTCTCCGGGCGCAGCAGCGGGCGGGCGCGCTTGGCGGTGCGGTCGATCAGCTCCGGCACCAGCTCGGCCTGCGCGGCGGAGGAGACCCGGTCGGCCAGCTCGTGCGCCTCGTCCACGACGAGCAGCTTGTGCGGCGGCACGATCTGCCGGCCGGCGAGCATGTCCACCGCGAGCAGGCTGTGGTTGGTGACGACGATGTCGGCCTCGCGGGCGCGGGCCCGGGACGCCTCGGCGAAGCACTCCGCGCCGAACGGGCAGCGGGCGGCTCCCACGCACTCCCGGGCGGGCATCGAGACCAGCCGCCACGCCTGGTCGTCGACCCCCGGGTCCAGCTCGTCGCGGTCGCCGGTGTCGGTCTTCTCCGCCCAGTCCCGCAGCCGCTGGATCGACTTGCCGAGCCGGCCGGCCTCACCCAGCCACTTCGTCCCGCCGGCGGGGCGGGGCGCGGGGGTGTCGAAGAGGGTGTCCTCCGGCTCGTCCTCGGTGGAGTTGTCCAGTCGGGCCAGGCACAGGTAGTGGTGCCGGCCCTTGAGCACCGCGAAGGTGGGCCGGCGGCCGAGCAGCGGCTCCACCGCGTCGGCCAGCCGGGGGAGATCGTGCTCGACGAGTTGCGACTGCAGCGCCAGGGTCGCCGTCGAGACCACCACCGGGCCGTCCACGGTCAGCGCCGGGGCGAGGTAGGCCAGCGACTTGCCGGTGCCGGTGCCGGCCTGTACGAGCAAATGCTCGCGGGCGGAGACGCACTCCTCGATCGCGGTCGCCATCTCCTGCTGGCCGGGGCGCGCGGCGCCGCCGGGCACCGCGCCGACGGCGGCGACGAGCAGGTCCGCGCCGCTGGGCCGGTCGCCCCGGCGCCGTCGCCCGGTGCGCGGCGAGGGGCTGGCGGAACCGGTGGCGGTGCGGGGCGGAGTCACCGTGCGACGGTACCCGCCGGACCCGACACCGGCCGCGCGGCACGGCCCGGGACACCGTCACGGTCCGGCATCCGTACGGCCGCGCCCGGTTACATCCCTGCGGCGACGCCTGGGCCGAATCGGTTAGGGTGCGAATCATGCCGAGCGATGTGGTCCGTGTGATCTACCGCAAGTACGACGGCAGCGCCCACCGCGACTATAGGGCCCGCCGGCTGGCCGAGGACGACCTCGGAATTTGGCTCGGCGTCACCGCCGGCACCGCCTCGGTCTACCACGGCCGCCCGTCGGTGGAGCAGATCCCCTTCGTCCTCCTGGTGCCGCACGCGGCCTGGTGGACGGGCATGTTCAACCCGCCGCCGCGGACCAGCGAGGTCTACTGCGACATCACCACACCCGCCCGCTGGGCCGACGACGACACGGTCCACCTGGTCGACCTCGACCTGGACGTCGTACGGCGACGGGCCACCGGCCTCGTCGAGCTGCGCGACGAGGACGAGTTCGCCGAGCACCGGGTCCGCTTCGGCTACCCGGACGACGTGATCGCCGAGGCGGAGGCCGCCGCCGGATGGCTCCTCGGTGCACTGGGTGACGCCACCGAGCCGTTCGCCACGTCGTACCGGAAGTGGCTGGCCCTGGTGGTCTGAGCCGGCGCCGTCGTCGTGGCCGTCACCAGCGCGGCGGCCAGGTGTCCTCCGGGCCGAGCGGCGGCACGTCGCGCACCTTCTCCGGGTTGAGCTGGTTGAAGACGCCGGTCACCCGGCCCTCGTGCACGGCCAGGGCGGTGACCAGCCGCAGCGGCCGGCCGTCGCGGAACACCGTCTCCAACTGGAGCCCCAGGACACCGTCGACCAGCACCGGCCGGGCCCGCAGCCGGCCGCCGTAGCGGCCGGCCTGACCGAACAGGCCGAGGGTGAAGCGGGCGACCTTGTCGGCCCCGACCACCGGGTACCGCGCGGCCGGGAAGTGCCCGCCGCCGTCGCCGACCAGGACCACGTCCGGGGCGAGGACCTTCAGCAGGTCGTCCAGCTCACCCGACTCGGCGGCGGCGACGAACGCCTGCACCACGCGGCGCTGCTCGGCGGCGTCGGCGGTGTGCCGGGGCGCCTCCGGTGCGCTGACCGCGCGGCGGGCCCGGGAGGCGAGCTGCCGGGCGGCGACGTCGGTGGTGCCGAGTACCTCGCCGACCCGGGCGAAGGGCACCGCGAAGACATCGTGCAGGACGAACGCGACCCGCTGCTCGGGGCTCAGCCGCTCCAGCACCACCAGCAGGGCGGTGCCGACCTGGTCGGCGCGGACCGCCCGCTCGGCCGGGTCGGGTGCGAAGCCGTCCGGCCGGGGAAGGGCGTCCAGCGGCGTGACCACCGGCTCGGGCAGCCACTGGCCCGGGTACGTCTCCCGACGCACCCGCGCCGAGCGGAGCACGTCCAGGCAGATCCGCGAGCAGGTGGTGGTCAGCCAGGCACCGAGCTGGCGGATCTCGGCGCGGGCCGCGGGGTCGGCGAGCGCCGCCGCGTACCGCAGCCAGGTCTCCTGGACGGCGTCCTCGGCCTCGCTGCGGCTGCCCAGCATCCGGTACGCGACCGCGGTGAGCCGGCCCCGCTCCGCCTCGAACTCCGCCGTCAGGTCGCCCACCCCGTCGCTCCCTCCCCGATACACAGGACGATCCTCCCCCGCCGGAGGACGCCGCACGGCCCCCGACCGTGACAGCAGGGAAATCCTCCCTTTCGTGCGGGGAGCATGATCGGCTCGACGTCAGTGACATCGGGGTGTCCGGGTGGGTCTTTCAGCCCGACGTCATTGACATCGAGTGGATATACGCGCCTGAGCGGAACGCGACGATCAGGCGGTGGTTGTCGGCGGGCGGTCTTGGGCGGGGTGGGTGATGATCGCGGGATGAGCGAGGTGAGTGGGACCGACGGGACCAGCGGGAGCGACGGGGCTGCCGTGGTGGAGCCGGTCGGGGGGACGATGCGGGAGTTGCTGCGGGTCGCGTCCGGTGACGCGGTCGATCTCGCGGCCGTCGACCCGCGGTCGACGCCGGGGCTGCCCGACCGGGAGGTGACCGGTGAGGACCGCAAGGCGTGGGCGCGTACCCAGGTCGAGCTGCTCGGTGTCGGACTGGGACGGCAGCAGGAGATGCTCTTCGCCGGTGCGAAGGCGCCGGCGGTTCCGGCCGCCCGGGGCCCGGCGGCCCGGCGGCGGGTGCTGCTGGTGCTCCAGGCGATGGACAGCGGAGGCAAGGACGGCACGATCAAGCGCGTGGCCGGTGCGATGAACCCGCTCGGGCTGCACATCCGCTCGTTCGGGCCTCCGACGGAGCAGGAGCTCGCCCACGACTTCCTGTGGCGGATCCGGCGCGCCCTGCCCGCGGCCGGGTACGTGGGTGTCTTCAACCGGTCGCACTACGAGGACGTGCTGGTGGCCCGGGTCGAGTCCCTGGTGCCGGAGGCGACCTGGCGGGCCCGGTACGACGAGATCAACGCCTTCGAGCGGGAGCTGGCCGACGACGGGCTCACCCTGGTCAAGGTGATGCTGCACATCTCCCACCACGAGCAGGGCAGGCGCCTGCTGGCACGGCTGGACGACCCGCGCAAGCACTGGAAGTACAACCCGGGTGACGTCGACGCGCGGGCCCGCTGGAACGACTACCAGGCCGCGTACGCCGAGGCTCTGAGCCGGTGCGACACGGACGCCGCGCCCTGGTTCCTGGTGCCGGCGGACCGGAAGTGGTACCGCGACTGGGCGGTGGCCCACCTGCTGCGTGAGACGTTCGACACGGTCGGTCTCGGGTATCCGGCTGCCACCTTCGACGTACGACGGGAACGGGAGCGACTGCTGGGGACCACGGGACCGGTGAAAGTTAACGGAAGATGAACAGAGGGTAGATCGGAGCTGGCCATAGGTGGGCCGCCGTTTTCCCGGATCCGTCGTTTCCTAGCATTCCCAGGCGGGCGCCTCTCCGGGGGAGCCTCCACCCTTCCACCGACACGACGAGGTCCGTGCTGTGAAGTTTTCCTTCCGCCCGAACGAGGGCGCCTTCTACGAGCTCTTCACCAGGGCCGCGCAGAACCTGGTGAAGGGCACCGAACTGCTGAACGAGCTGGGGCTGCCCGGGGTCGAGGTGCAGTCGGTCAGCGAACGGCTGACCGAGGTGGAGCACGACAGCGACCAGATCACCCACGAGCTGTACAAGAAGATCAACTCCACGTTCATCACGCCGTTCGACCGGGAGGACATCTACCGGCTCGGCTCGCTGCTGGACGACGTGATGGACCACCTGGAGGCGGTCGGCAACCTGCTCTACCTGTACGGCCTGACCAAGCTCCCGTCGCTGCCGCGGGAGATGCACGAGCTGGTCAACGTGCTCGACCAGCAGGCGAAGCTGACCGCCGAGGCGATGCCGCGGCTGAGGTCGATGAAGGACCTCGAGGACTACTGGATCGAGTGCAACCGGCTCGAGAACACCGGTGACCAGATGTACCGGATGCTGCTGGTCCGCCTCTTCTCGGGCGAGTACGACGCCCTGACGGTACTCAAGATGAAGGAGGTCGCCGACGAGCTGGAGGCGGCCTGCGACGCCTTCGAGCACGTGGCCAACACCGTCGAGACCATCGCGGTCAAGGAGTCCTGATCCTGTGAGTCCCGAACTCATCGCCGTGCTGGCGGTGATCGCGGTGGCCCTGGCGTTCGACTACACCAACGGGTTCCACGACGCCGCCAACGCGATCGCGACCAGCATCTCCACCCGCGCGCTGACACCACGCGTGGCCCTCGCCATGGCGGCGGTCGGCAACTTCATCGGCGCGCACTTCGGTGCCGAGGTGGCCAAGACCGTCGGTAGCGGGCTGGTGAAACTACCCACCGGGCAGGCCAGCCTGGCCATCGTCTTCGCCGGCGTGATCGGCGCGATCGTCTGGAACCTGATCACCTGGTACTTCGGCCTGCCGTCCTCCTCGTCGCACGCGCTCATCGGCGGCCTGGTCGGCTCGACCATCGCCGCCTCCGGCACGGTGCTGTGGACCGGTATCGGGGAGAGCGTCATCATCCCGATGATCCTCTCGCCGATGGTCGGCTTCCTGCTCGGATACATCGTCATGATCGCCGTGCAGTGGATCTTCCGGAAGGGGCACCCGGGCAAGCTGAACCGGGGCTTCCGCTGGGCGCAGACCGCCTCGGCCGCCGCCATGTCGGTCGGCCACGGCATGCAGGACGCCGCCAAGACCATCGGCATCGTGGTGCTCGCCCTCTACGTGGGCGGCTTCCAGGACGATCCGGAGTTCATTCCGGAGTGGGCGTTCTGGACCTCGGCGGCCGTCCTCGCGGCCGGCACGTACGCCGGTGGCTGGCGGATCATCCGGACCCTCGGTCGCAAGATCATTGACCTGCGTCCGCCGGAGGGCTTCGCGGCCGAGACCGTGGCCAGCTCGGTGCTCTACTTCAACGCGCTGGTCCTGGGCGCCCCGATCTCGACCACCCACACGATCACCTCGGCGATCATGGGTGTCGGGGCCACCAAGCGGCTCTCGGCCGTGCGCTGGGGCGTCGCCGGCAACATCATCGGCGCCTGGATCCTGACCTTCCCGGCCGCCGGCTCCATCGGCGCCCTCATGTACTTCCTGGTCCGCCCCCTCTTCAGCTGACAGAAGGAAGGGCCCCTTGTTAACGCCTGGCGTTGTACAAGGGGCCCTTCCTAACGCACCTAGGTGTAGTCGACGCCGATCTGCGCGCGGATGCCGTCGAGCAGCGCCATGACCTCCAGCGTGACCGAGTGCGGCACGAGCGGGCTCTCCGGGAGACCCGCCGCGAGGCAGCGCTGGACCTCCTCGGCCTCGTACTGGTAGCCGTTGCCGACCAGCTCCGTCGTGACGGTCTCCGGCTCGGCGCCGTCCCGGTGCAGCGTCATCGAGCCGGGCCGGAAGAACGGCTCCGGCAGGTCGATCCGCCCGCCGGTGCCGGTGATCGAGGCGACCAGCGGGGTGGCTCCCACCATGCCGCAGCTCAACGTGGCCACCGCCCCCGAGTCGTACCCGAACACGATCCCGGTGTTCTCGTCCACGCCCTCCGGGCTCACCTTCGCCCACGAGCGCACGTGATCGGGCACGCCGAGCAGCAGGTGCGCCAGGCTCACCGGGTACACGCCCAGGTCCAGCAGCGCGCCACCGCCCAGGGCGCGGGCCCGCATCCGGTGCTCCGGCGGGAACTCACCGGCAGCCCCGAAGTCCGCCCGCACACTGGTCACCGTGCCGATCGCGCCGTCGGCGACCAGCTCGCACACCCGCCGTACCAGCGGGTTCGTCCGCATCCACATGGCCTCCATGAGGAAGACCCCGGCGGCGCGCGCGGCGTCCACCAGCTCCCGGCTGGTGGCCAGGTCGAGGGTGAAGGGCTTCTCCAGCAGCACCGCGCGGCCCGCCCGGAGACAGGTCAGGGCCGCGGCGTGGTGGGCGGCGTGCGGGGTGGCCACGTAGACGACGTCCAGGTCGGCGTCCGCGGCCAGTTCCGCCCAGGAGGCGTACGCCCGCCGCGCGCCGTGCCGGGCCGCGAAGCGCTCGGCGCTCTCCCGCGTACGCGAGCCGACCGCGACCAGCTCGGCGCCCGGCACCAGCCGGAGGTCTTCGGCGAACCGACCGGCGATGTGGCCGGTGGCGAGGATGCCCCAACGAGTCATGCCGCAACGCTAGCGAAGATCACCGGGGGAGCGGACCGGGGTTCCGGGGGGCGGGAAACAGGGCCGCGTCCGGGCGGCCGGGCGTGGCCTAGGCTCACCGCATGACGATCGAGCGCGACGGCTTCCCCGCCCCGCCGGCGCTGGTGGAGCACGCCCGCCGGTTCCGTGCCGAGGGGGGCACCCCGGCCGTGCCACGGGTCGCGGCGACCGTGCTGCTGCTGCGTCCGGCCCCGGCCGACTTCGAGGTCTACCTGATCCGCCGGGTCGCCGCGATGGCCTTCGGCGGGATGTACGCCTTTCCCGGTGGCGGTGTGGACGCCTCGGACTCGCAGGCGCACGTGGACTGGGCCGGCCCGGACCCCGCCGAGTGGGGTGCCCGGCTCGGCCTGTCTCCGGAGGCCGCCCAGGCGGTGGTCTGCGCGGCCGCGCGGGAGGTGTTCGAGGAGGCCGGTGTGCTGCTCGCCGGCCCGGACGCGCGGACCGTGGTGGGCGACGTCAGCGGCGACGACTGGGAGGCGGCCCGGGTCGCCCTGGAACGGCACGAGGTGGGCTTCGCCGACCTGCTCGCGCAGCGGGGCCTCACCCTCCGGTCGGACCTGCTGCTGCCGTGGAGCCGGTGGATCACCCCGGAGTTCGAGCCGCGCCGCTTCGACACGTACTTCTTCCTGGCCCTGCTGCCCGAGGGGCAGCGGACCCGGGACGTCTCCCGCGAGGCCGACCGCGTGCTCTGGGCCCGGCCGGCCGACGCCCGCGACCGGGCGGCGGCGGGCGAGCTGACCATGCTCCCGCCCACCCTGGTCACCCTCGGTCAGGTGGCGGCCTGCGGTGACCTGGACGGGGTGGCCCACGCCGCGACGACCCGCGACGCCGCCACCCCGGTCACACCGCACCTCGACGTGACGACACCCGACGCCCCCCGCTTCCTCCTGCGCTGACCGTCCCGCAGGCGCGCGCCCACATGCAGTTTCAGAGAAAGAGTGGCCATTCCGGCGAGAATGGCCACTCTTTCTCTGAAACTGCGGCAGTAGGCGGGGCGGCTCAGCCGAAGCGGCCGGTGATGTAGTCCTCGGTCTTCTTCACGCTCGGGTTGCTGAAGATCTTCTGGGTGTTGTCGTACTCGATGAGGCGGCCCGGGTCGCCGGTCTTCTCGATGGAGAAGAAGGCGGTCCGGTCCGAGACACGTGCGGCCTGCTGCATGTTGTGCGTCACGATGATGATCGTGAACTTGTCCTTCAGCTGGAACATCAGGTCCTCGATGGCCAGCGTGGAGATCGGGTCGAGCGCCGAGCAGGGCTCGTCCATGAGCACGACCTGCGGCTCGACCGCGATGGTACGGGCGATGCAGAGCCGCTGCTGCTGACCGCCGGAGAGGCCGGCACCCGGCTTGGCCAGGCGGTCCTTCACCTCGTTCCACAGGTTCGCCGACTTCAGCGCCTTCTCGGCCGCCTCGTCCAGGATCGACTTGCGCCGTACGCCGTTGAGGCGCAGCCCGGCCACCACGTTCTCGTAGATGCTCATGGTGGGGAACGGGTTCGGGCGCTGGAAGACCATGCCGATCATCCGGCGGACGGCGGTGACGTCCACGTCGCGGTCGTAGATGTCCTGCCCGTCGATGGTGAGGCTGCCCTCGACCCGGGCCCCCGGGAGCACCTCGTGCATCCGGTTGATCGACCGCAGGAAGGTGGACTTGCCGCAGCCGGAGGGGCCGATCAGGGCGGTCACCGTCTTGGGCTCGACGGTCAGGTTGATGTTCTCGATCGCCTTGAAACCGCCGTAGTAGGCGGTGACGTTCGAGGCTTCGATGCGCTTGGCCATGGTGGTGGTACCTCCGGGGTTCATCGGCCGAGCCGGTTGCGACGGGCCAGCAGCTTCGCCGCGATCGTCAGGATCAGCACGAGGGCGACCAGGGTGAGTGCCGCGGTCCACGCCCGCGCCGGCGCGTACCTGGACGCGTCACCGGCCTGCTGGTAGACGAAGAGGGCCAGCGACGACTGGTTGTTCTCGAAGGGGTTGAAGTTGATCGCCGCGCCACCGCCGGCGACGAGCAGCACCGGGGCGGTCTCGCCGGCCGCGCGGGCGATGGCGAGCATGACGCCGGTGACGATGCCCGGCAGGGCGGTCGGCAGCACGACCCGCAGGATGGTCTTCCACTTCGGCACGCCGAGCGCGTACGCGCCCTCGCGCAGCGGCGCCGGCACGAGGCGCAGCATCTCCTCCGTCGACCGGACGATCGTCGGGAGCATCAGCACGCTGAGGGCCAGTGCCGCGGCGAAGCCGGAGAATCCCGGCCGCCCGTCGTTGAAGTACGGCGACACGATCAGGATCCAGAAAGCCAGGATGAACAGACCGGAGACGATCGACGGGATGCCGGTCATCACGTCGACGAAGAACCGGATCGCGGCGGCGAACGCGCCCCGGCCGTACTCGACGATGTAGATCGCGCAGAGGACCCCGATCGGGACGGTGATCAGGGTGGCGATGCCGACCTGCTCCAGGGTGCCGACGATGGCGTGGTACGCGCCACCGTTGGGATCGCGAGCCCCGATGTTGTTCATCGAGGTGAGGAAGAAGTCGGCGTCCAGCCGCTCGGCGCCCTTGGTGACCAGCGTCCAGACCACCGAGGCCAGCGGCAGGACGGCCAGCACGAACGCCGAGTGGATCAGCGCGCTCCAGGTGCGGTTGCGCGCCGACCGCCGGCCCTCGACCGCGTTCGCGGCGAGGAAGAGCCCGGCCAGGTAGAGGACCGCCCCGATCACCACGACCAGGACCGGGCCGCCGATGCCCGTGCCGTACACGAGGCCGGCGGCGACCAGCAGCGCGACCAGCGCGATGGCCGGCGCGGCGTACTTCGGCAGTCGCCGGGCCCGCAGCGTCGGCGGCTGGGCCGGCGGGCGGGTGCGGTGCGATGCGACGGTGCTCATGCCGCCACTCCGCTTCGCTCCGTGGCGCCCTGAGGCACCGATGCACTGTGACGGTGATTCACTCGCTGACGCTCGCTCATGCGGCCGACTCCGTGAACTCCCGGCGGCGGTAGATGATCGCCCGCGCCGTGATGTTGACGATCAGCGTGATCGCGAAGAGGACCAGACCGGAGGCGATCAGCGCGCCCCGACCCGTCTCGTTCGCCTCGCCGAACGCGTTGGCGATGTTGGCGGCGATGGTGTTGCCGCCGTTCTCGATCAGGTTGAACGAGATGTTGAACGTGATGCCGAGGGTCAGCGCCAGCGCGATGGTCTCGCCGAGCGCGCGGCCCAGGCCGAGCATCACCGCGGCGATGATGCCGGGGCGGCCGTAGGGGAGCACCGCGGTGCGGAGCATCTCCCAGCGGGTGGCGCCCAGCGCGAGGGCGGCCTCCTCGTTGGCGGTCGGGGTCTGCAGGAACACCTCGCGGGAGAGCGAGGTGATGATCGGCAGGACCATGATCGCGAGCACCAGCGCGCCGAGCAGGATGGAGGCGCCGAAGGGGCCGTCGCCGCCGAACAGCGGAATCCAGCCGAAGTACGTGTTCAGCCACGCCGAGAAGTCGCGGACCGGGCCGGAGAAGTAGTCCCGGCCCCAGAGGCCGAAGACCACGCTGGGCACGGCGGCGAGCAGGTCGATGAGGAAACCGAGGGAGGTACCCAGCCGGCGCGGCGCGTAGTGGGACAGGTAGAGCGCGATCCCGAGCGCCACCGGGACGGCGAGCAGCAGCGCGATCACGGAGCTGAGGACGGTGCCGAAGGCGAGCGCACCGATGCCGAACTTCGGCTCCGGGTCGTTCGGGAACCAGCCCTCGAACGTCCAGAAGTTCTCCGTGTTCGCGCGGAGCGCCGGGACCGCCTTGATGATCAGGAACACCGCGATGGCGGCGATGACGACCAGGACGGCGGTGCCGGCGGCCAGCGTGAGGCCGCGGAAGGCCCGTTCGGCGCCGAACCTCCGGGCCCGCGGCAGCGCGCCGCCACCGCCCAGGCCGGGGCCGTCCGGTGTACGGGTGCTGACTGGTGCCTCGGCCGTACGCGCCGAGGCACCGGCGGGGCTCCCGTAACCGTTGGTCACGGGGCTCCCGCCGGTGCCGGCGTTGGCCGAGCGGTGAGGGATGTCACCCATCTGCTCGCTCGCTCCGATTGAGGAATGGTGGTGTCGGGTCAGGAGAGGCTGGTGACCGCGGTCTCGACCTTGGTCCGGACGGTCTCCGGCAGCGGGGCGTAGCCCAGTTCGGTCAGCTCCGCCTGGCCCTCGGTGCTGGCCGCGTAGCCGAGGAAGCCCTTGACCAGCGGCAGCTTGTCGGCGGCGGTGCCCTTCTCGCAGACGATCTCGTAGGTCACCAGGACGATCGGGTAGGCCCCGGCCTCCTTGGTGTTGTAGTCGATCTTCATCTTGAGGTCGTTGCCCTGACCCTCGATGGCCGCACCCTGGATCGTCTTGCCAGCCGCCTCGGCGGTCAGCTCGGCGAACTCGCCGGCGCCGTTACCGATCTTGGCGATGCCGAGGCCGGCGTTCTCGGCGAACGACCACTCCATGTAGCCGATGGTGCCCTCGGCACCCTTGACCCGGCTGGCCACGCCGTCCGAGCCCTTGGCGCCGGTGCCGCCCGGGGCCTTCCACTCCTTGGCCTTGCCGAAGGTCCAGTCGGCCTCGGCGGTCTTGCCCAGGAAGTCGGTGAAGTTGTCGGTGGTGCCCGACGAGTCCGACCGGTGCACGGTCTGGATGGCGGTGGCGGGAAGCTTGGCGTCCGGGTTGTCGGCCTTGACGGCCGCGTCGTCCCACTTGGTGATCTTGCCCGCGAAGATCTTGGCCAGGGTGGCCGGCTTCAGCTGGAGGTTCTCGACGCCGGTGAGGTTGTAGGCGACGGCGACCGGACCGATGACCATCGGCAGGTTGACGGCCTTGCCGGTGGCGCAGCGGGCGTCGGCCTTGGGCTGCTGGTCCTCCTTCAGGGCCGAGTCCGAGCCGGCGAAGTCGGCGGTGCCGGCGATGAAGGCCTCGATGCCGGCGCCGGAGCCCGAGGGCTCGTAGTTGATCGTGACGCCCTGGCACTTCTGCTGGTACGCCTTGATCCACTCGGCCATGGCGTTCTTCTGGGCCGAGGAGCCCTGAGCGTTCAGCGTGCCCGTGGCGCAGTCGGCCGCCGCGGACGACCCGGAGGCCGACGGGCTGGCAGGCTCGTTGTTGTCCGAGCCGCATGCACTGAGAGCGAGCGTCGCGGTAAGAGCGAGGCAGGCGAGAGTGCCGTGCCGCTGGAGCTTCACCTGAGGGGTTTCCCTTCACGTCTGACTGACTGGGCTCCCGGTTGGGGGACCCGGAACCGGCACGCTGACCGGCTGGTCCAAAAGCTAGGAGCGCCAGGTGACCGGTTCGCCGGTCGCAAGTGAACGAAAGGTGAACAGGTTGAACCCTCGGGGTGACCGGTCGCTGAGGGCGAGTTGTCCGTTACGTGAACTCGGGTACCCCTGTCGGACGTATGGGCATTTTCCCGGTTGGCCGTTACCGTGCCGAGTCGCCACCGTTATCCGGCGGTGACCCGTCGCGCCGTCGCTCAGGAGATCCGGGCCACCTGGTCGGCCACCCGGCGGCGGAGCACTTCCGGCAGCGCCGCGTAGCCCAGGTCGGTGATGGCCCGTTGCCCGTCGGCGCTGGCCGTCCAGCCGAGGAAGCCCCGGACCAGCGGCACCTCGTCCGGGGCGAGTCCCCGCTCGCAGAGGATCTCGTAGGTGACCAGCACGATCGGGTACGCCCCCGCCGCCCGGGTGTCGCTGTCCACCTCGACCGGCAGGCCGTTCCCCGGCATGGTCACCGCCTTCCCGGCACCCTCCGCCGACGGCGGGACGAACTCACCGGCCGCGTTGCGGATCCGGGCCACCGGCAGGCCCGCCCGCCGGGCGTACGACAGCTCCAGGTAGCCGATCGCGCCCTCGGTGTCGGCGACCGCCTCGGTCAACCGCTCCGAACCCTCCGCGCCGGTCCCGCCCGGCCCCGGCCACGTCCGGTCCGCGCCGAGGGTCCAGTCACCCGGCGCCGCGGCCGCGAGGTAGGTCGTGAAGGTCTCGGTGGTGCCGGAGTCGTCCGATCGGTGCACCGACCGGATCGGCGCGGCGGGCAGGTCGACCCCGGGGTTGTCGGCGCGTACGGCGGGATCGTCCCAGGTCGAGATCGCGCCCGCGAAGATCCGGGCCACGGTCGCCGGGGTCAGCCGGAGTTCGGCGACGCCGCTGAGCCGGTACGCGACCGCCACCGGGCCGATCACCATGGGCAGGCTGATCGTCCGACCGCCCGAACACTGCGCGTCGGCCTGCTCCTGCTCCTTCGGTTCGAGCAGCGACTCACTGCCCGCGAAGTCGGCGGTGCCGGCGACCAGCGCCTTGATGCCGGCCCCCGAGCCGGAGGGCTCGTAGTTGATCGTCGAACCGGGGCAGGACCGCTGGTAGGCGCGGGTCCAGACCTCCATCGCGTTGCGCTGGGCCGAGGAGCCCTGCGCGTCCAGGGTGCCGGGGGCGCACAGCTCGCGGGGGACCGGGCCGGTGACGGGATCCGCCGTGCACGCCCCAACGGTCAGCAGCAGCGTCGCGACGCTGCCGGCCGTGCCGAACCGTCGCCCGCGCACCACTCAGCCCAGTTGGTAGTTGACGTGCGCCGACCAGTGCGCGAAGCCGAGCCGCCCGTAGAGCGCGACCGCGCCGGTGTTCGACTCGTCGACGTAGAGCATCACCCGGTCCAGGCCCCGCCGGTCCCGCAGGTAGGTCAGGCCCGCGGCGGTCAGCGCCCGACCCAGCCCGCCGCCGTGGAAGGAGGGGTCCACCCCGAGCACGTAGACCTCGCCGATGCGGGCGGACCCGGGCCGCTCGTGCACCTTCGTCCAGTGGAAGCCGCGCAGCCGGCCGTCGGAGGTGTCGACGGCGAGCAGGAAGCCCGCCGGGTCGAACCAGGGCTCCGCCAGGCGTACCCGCAGGTCGTCGACCGACCAGAGGCCCTGCTCCGGGTGCTCGGCGAAGGCCCGCGCGTTCAGCGCCAGCCATGCGGCGTCGTCGTCTCCCGGTCGGTACGGGCGCAGCGTCACGCCGTCCGGCAGAGGCTGCTCCGGGATTGGCGCGGTGAGCGGCCGGCGCAGCTGCCAGAGCACCCGGGCGCGCCGGAAGCCCAGGTCGACGGCGAGCGCGGCGGCCGACGGGTGGTCGCCGTGCGCCCACACCCGGAGCGGCCCGGTGGCCGTCGCGAGGACACCCCGGGCCAGTGCCCGCCCGGTGCCCCGCCGCCGGTACGCGGGGTGGACGACCAGCTCGACCCCGGTCCCGGTGGCGGTGTCGGTGGTGTCCAGGTGCGCGTACCCGGTCAGGGTGCCGTCGTCGGCGCGGGCGGTGAGGTGCACCGCGGGGGCCGCGGCGTCCCGGAGGCGGAGCAGGACGTGCTCGTCGAACGGGTCCGCCCCGTCGGCGTCGCCCGCGAGCCGGGCGAGGGTCAGCACGTCGGTCACCTCGGCCGGGTCGAGCCGGTCGGTCCGGGTCACCTGGTCGACGGTCGGTTCGGCGTTGCTCATGCCGGCCACCGTAGCCCGCGCCCGCGGTGGCGCCGGACCGGCCGGCTCATGTCGTGCCGGTCGGCATCGCCCCCAGCTGGAACCGGCTCGTCAGGTCCGGCAGGATCCGGTGCAGCGCGTCCACGGTGCCCTGCCGGTCGCCGCCGGCGTCGTGCAGCAGCACCACCGAGCCGGGTACGACGCCGGTGACCACGGTGGCGGCGATCCGGCCGGCCCCCGGCGCCTGCCAGTCCGACGGGTCCACGTTCCAGTGCAGGGGGACCATGCCGAGTTCCTCGGCCACCGAGACGACCGTGCGCGTCCAGGCGCCGCCGGGCTGGCGGTAGTAGGAGATCGGGGCGCCGGGCGCCGCCGCCCGGATCGCGTCGCTGGTGCGCACCAGGTCGGCCCGGATCCGGTCCGCGGACCGCGCCCCGAGCCGGACGTCGTGGTTCCAGCTGTGGTTGCACAGGGTGTGCCCGTCGGCCACGATCGCCCGGATCAGGTCCGGGTGGTTCTGTGCGTTCTCGCCGACCACGCAGAAGGTGGCCGTGACGTCGTGCCGCCGCAGTGCGGCGAGCACCTGCGGCGTGTAGTGGGGGTCCGGGCCGTCGTCGAAGGTCAGCGCGACGGCCGAGGTGCCCGTGGTGGTGTGCGCGCCGTACGCCTCGTCGGAGTCGTCGGCTGCGCCGGACTGCGTGGCCTGCCCGTCCGGGCCTCCAGGGTCGTCCTGCCCGGCCTCGTCGGGGCCGCTCGGCCCGCCGCCCGTCGGGGGCTGGTCGGCGTAGTGGGGGGCGGTGGCGCCGGTGGTGACGCCGCGACCGGGTCCGTCCGGGACCAGGCTGCGACCCAGGGCGTACGCGGAGCCGAGCAGGGCGGTCAGCACCAGGACGACGATGCCCAGGGAGCGGACGGCCGGGCTGACCCGCATCAGTGGACCCGTCCCGGGCCGAACTCCACCACCGCGGTCGATGCACGCACGATCTCCCCCTTTGCCTGGCAAACCCGGCAATCAGAATAGGGCGGGCTAGCCGTGCAAAAAGGGCAGATCAGTAATAGTTCCTGCGGAAGGAGACGGTCAGACCGGCAGCGGCGCGTGCTCCGCGTCCGGCAGCGAACGGGACGGCGGCACGACGAACTTGTAGCCGACCTGGCGGACCGTGCCGATCATCGACTCGTACTCCGAGCCGAGCTTCGCCCGCAGCCGCCGGACGTGCACGTCCACCGTGCGGGTGCCGCCGAAGTAGTCGTAGCCCCAGACCTCGCGCAGCAGCTGGTCCCGGGTGAACACCCGGCCCGGGTGCTGGGCCAGGAACTTCAGCAGCTCGAACTCCTTGTAGGTGAGGTCCAGCGGCCGGCCCTTGAGCTTGGCGGCGTACGTGTCGGGGTCGATGGTCAGCTCGCCCGCCCGGACGGAGCCGCCGGTGCCGGCGGTCGCGTTGCTCAGCCGGCCGACCGCGAGGCGCAGACGTGCCTCCACCTCGGCCGGACCCGCCGAGGCGAGGATGACGTCGTCGACGCCCCAGTCGGCGTTGAGCGCGATCAGACCGGCCTCGGTGACGACCGCGACGAGAGGAACGCCGAGCCCGGTGGCGTGCAGCATCCGGCAGGTGGCGCGGGCCTCGCTCAGCTCGGAGCGGGCGTCGACCATGACCGCGTCCGGGCTGGGGCCGGAGACCAGGGTGCGGACGTCACGCGGCGCGGTGCGGACCGAGTGCGGCAGCAGGTCGAGCGCCGGCAGCACAGCGGATGGTTCGCCTGCGCGTGCGGTCACCAGCAGCAGGATCTCCACGATCACCTCCGTCCCGGCGGCCGCATCGGCCGCGCGCGACCAGCGGCACCCCGAACCGGGCGTGCGCTGATGAACTTGCGTGGGTCCCGGCGTCGCTGACGGGCGGGTAACGGCTTGAGCGTAACCGATGGCCCCGGCTTCACCTTCACGTCCTTTCCCGTTTGCCCGAGTTGCCCTTGATCGCAGCTCACCTTTTAACGTCGCCGAAACCGTGCTCCCCGCACCGGCCAGCGGGTCTGGCACGATCGGAGGCGTGTATCCCGCCAGCTCGCCCGACACCGGCCGTGATCCGTGGCCCGACGGGCCCCGTCCGGCATCGGCCGGCGCCTCGCCCGCTCCGCGTACCGGACCGGGTGAGGAGGACGACGGCGACCGCCGGAGCGGCCCGCGCCGCCGGCGCGACGGCGAGCCGGCCCGTCGCCCGGACGACGCCCCGGACGCCGAGCCGGAGGAGGAGCAACCGCCGCCGGTCGAGGTGCGCCGCCCGCTGGCGCTGGCCGTCGCCGGCTTCGCCGCGCTGCTCGGGCTCGGTCTGGTGCTCGCGGCGCAGACCTCCGGCCCCGGGCACCGCCTGCCCTTCGCGATCGTCGTCCTGGGCGTACAGCTGCTCTTCGTGCTGGCCTGGACGACCGCCCTCCGCCCGCCGGCCATGTGGCTGGTCGCCGGCGTCGCCGGCGTCGCCGCGGTGGTGGCCGACGTGGCCGCCGTGCGGATGGCGGAGGCCCGCCTCACGCCGCTGCTCTCCGTGGCGGCCGCCGCTCTCCTGGTGGCCGTGCTCGGCCAACTGGTCCGCCGGGTGGACCGGGCCCGGGTGACCGACTCGCTGCGCGGGACCGCGCTCATCGTGGTCGGCGTCGTCGCCTTCGCCACCCTGATCCTGCTCAGCCGGATCGTGGCGGGGACCCAGACGATCACCGTCGGCCTGCTGGCCGCCGGGGTGGCGCTCACCGTCGCTCGGTTCACCGACGGGTTCGCGGCCTGGCCGCGACTGGCCCCCCAGGTGCCCCGTGGCGCCTCCGGCGTGGTCGGCGGCGCGATGGTCGGCACGCTGGTCAGTGCCCTGCTCGGCAGCTACCTGGTCGCCCCCTTCACCCCCACGAAGGCCGCGCTCATCGGCCTGGTCGCGGCGGTCGCGGCCGTCCTCGCCGACCTCGCCGCCGGGTACGCCGAGGCGGGCCGGCTGATGGCGGGGGAGCCACCGACGATGTGGGTGGCCCGGCACATGCAGGGGCCGCTCGGCGGGTTCGCCCTCGCCGCACCGGCGGCGTACGTCATGTGCAAGCTGGTGTTCTGACCACGGTTGAGCTTTTCGGAGTTCGGGTACCAACGGTTGCGCCGAGGCGGCGACCGGGTGACAGGAGGCGGCGTGACGCAGGAGTACGCGTACGAGGAGGAGCGGCCGCGGCGGCGCGGGCGCAAGGTGCTCGTCACGCTCGTCGTGCTGCTCCTGATCCTGGTCGGGCTGCTGGTGGTGGCCGACCGGGTGGCGGCCGGGGTGGCCGAGCGGGCCATCGCCGACCAGGTCCGCCAGGAGGTCGCCAAGCAGGGCGCGCAGTCCTCGCCGCCCTCCGTCGACGTGGGCGGCTTCCCGTTCCTCACCCAGGTGCTGAACGGCCGTTACGAGCGCATCTCCATCGGACTGACCGACGTGCAGGGGTCGGTGCAGGGTGACGCCGTCGCGCTGCCGAAGCTCGATGTGGACGCCCGCAACGTGGCCGCGTCGCTGGACACTCTCCGGTCCGGGCAGGGCGACGTGGTCGCCGAGACCGTCAACGGCACCGGCACCATCAGCTACGAGAGCCTGGCGGCGCTCCTCGACCGGGAGGGGCTCACCCTCGGCGAACAGAACGGCCGGCTCGCGGTGACCGCCCCGGTCGACGTCCTCGGGCAGCGGCTCACCGTCAACGGCACCGCCGACGTGACCGTCGGCGAGCAGGGAAAGGTGGCGCTGCGCTTCAAGGACCTCAGCGCCGAGGGGCTGCCCGACGTTCCGCTGGCCCGCACGATCCTCAACAACTACGCGCAGAGCATCTCGATCGACGTACCCCTGCCCGACCTGCCGTTCCAGCTCGCCGTCCGCGAGGTTCGACCGCTGCCCGAGGGTCTCGCGGTGACCGCCGACGCGAAGAACGTGCCGATCAACTCCGCCACCTGACCGAGCGCGCCGCCTCCCGGGCCGGCCACGTCCGACGCGGGAGCCGCGTCCCGGATGCTGGTCGGCCCGGTGGCGTCACGGTCACTGACTGGTAGGCTCCGTGGTCATGGGGACGCTCCTCACCAAACGGCGCGCGGTCGACCTGTGCCGCGTGGCCACCTGCCTGTGTCGCCCCGTCATCTGACGGCGGGGCTGTCCTCGGCTGCCTGATCCGGCAGCGCACTCAGGGTCCACGACCCTTCCGGTGCTCCCCCACCGAACGCCCGACAGCGGCGCCGTCGCACGAACCCGTGATCCGTCCTAGCTCTGGGTCCCGCGTGCGGCAACGACCAATACCGATCTCCGCGCGCTGGCTCACCATCCATCCTCACCAGGGAGTGATCTGATGAGTCGCGACACCGCGCTCGTCTCGGCCGAGTGGGCCGAGAAGAACCTCGACGCCCCGGGCGTCGTCTTCGTCGAGGTCGACGAGGACACCTCCGCCTACGACACCGGCCACATCGCCGGCGCGATCAAGCTCGACTGGAAGACCGACCTGCAGGACCCGGTCCGGCGGGACTTCGTCAACAAGAGCCAGTTCGAGGCGCTGCTCTCCGAGCGGGGGATCAGCAACGACGACACCGTGGTCCTCTACGGCGGCAACAACAACTGGTTTGCCGCGTACGCGTACTGGTACTTCAAGCTCTACGGCCACGGCGACGTCAAGCTGCTCGACGGCGGGCGCAAGAAGTGGGAGCTGGACGCCCGTCCGCTGGTCAAGGACGCGGTGACCCGCCCGGCGACCCGGTACGTCGCGCAGGAGCCGGACACCTCCATCCGCGCCTTCCGGGACGAGGTCGTGGCCGCGATCGGCACCAGGAACCTGGTCGACGTGCGCAGCCCCGACGAGTTCGCGGGCCGCCTGCTCGCCCCCGCCCACCTGCCGCAGGAGCAGGCGCAGCGGGCCGGCCACATTCCGACCGCGATCAGCGTGCCGTGGTCCAGGGCCGCCAACGAGGACGGCACCTTCAAGTCCGACGACGAGCTGCGCCGGATCTACGCCGACGCCGGTCTGGACGACGGCAAGGAGACCATCGCGTACTGCCGGATCGGCGAGCGCTCCTCGCACACCTGGTTCGTGCTCCAGGAGCTGCTCGGTCACCGCAACGTCAAGAACTACGACGGCTCCTGGACCGAGTACGGCTCGCTGGTCGGCGTGCCGGTCGCGCTCGGCGACGAGCCCGGGGAGGCCTGATCATCATGACTGCACCCACCGCCGCCGGATGCGCCGCTCCGGACCAGGCCGCGCCGCTGCCGGCCAGCCTGGATCTGGAGAAGGAGACCGTGATCACGGGTGTCGTCCGCTCCGACGCGGGCGATGCCGTGCCGGGCGCGTACGTCCGACTGCTCGACTCCACCGGTGAGTTCACCGCCGAGGTCGTCACCTCGGCCGCCGGCCAGTTCCGGTTCTTCGCCGCCCCCGGCGCCTGGACGCTGCGGGCGCTGTCCCGCCAGGGCAACGGCGACACCGCCGTCACCGCCGGCCGTGGCATCAACGAGGTCGCGGTCACCGTCGCCTCCTGACCCACGCCCTGATCGGCCCGTGGCCCGCCACCCCTCCCGGAGGTGGCGGGCCGCTGCCACAAGATCCCCGCAACATCGGGGAACCTGCTGCCTCGATCACGCGCGAGGCAGCATTTTCGGGGAAGTCGCGGTCTTGGGGCGGGTGGGCGAAGGGGCGGCGGGCGCGTGACACTATGGCGCGTGTGAGTGGTCTTGCCCCGCCTGGATACGCCCCGTCGACCGGCACCGAGCCGTCCCCGCGCGACCGGCGCCGGACCCGTCGGCTGCTGGTGGCGTCGGTGGTCTGGGCGGTGCTGCTGGCCGCGCTCACCTGGTACTCGGTGCGCACCGACCCGCCGACCGTGCGGGAGCAGCGGAGCCTCTCCGACGCGGGCCCGGTGGTCGACCGGGCGATCGGCGAACTGGCCGGAGCGATCGGCGGAGACTCCGTGCTGGCGCTCACCCCGCCCGAGGTCGAGCGGGGCTGCCGGGTCACGCCGCTGTCCGACGGGGGCATCCTGCTGCGCGGCGTGACGGTGGTCGTACCGGCCGGCGAGGAGCGGACGCTGCTGGAGCGGGTCTCCGGACGGCTCCCGGCGGACTGGCGGGCGGGGGTCCGGGTCACCGCGGAGGGGCCGCGCCTGCGGGCCGACGCCGGTGAGTTCGTCACGGTCGAGGGCGAGGTCGAGCGGGAGGGTCGGGTCCGGTTCACCGCGGACACCGGCTGCCGGCCGCTGGGCGACCCCTACGTCGAGCCCGCGATCGGCGCCGGCTCGGGTCCCGACGTCGACGCGCTCGTCGCGGCCCTGCGCGCCGTCGGCCACCCCGACCAGCCGGTCGGCGACCACGACCGGGCGGCCTGCCCGGACGGCGGCGTCGCCCGGACGGTCCGCGCCGACCCCGTCCCGGCGCCGCCGGCCCTGGGCGCCGCGCTCGCGCCGCTGTCCGGTGGCGTCCCGGTCGTCGACAACCCCGAGGTGTATGCGTACCGCACCGGCCCGGTCAGCGTCATCGCCGACCAGACCGACGGCGAGGTCCGTCTCTCCGCCACCCTCCCCTGCACCCCCTGACCCAGTCACCGGCAGGGGGTCAGTGGCCTCGGGTTCCGTCGTGGGGGCCGCGGCTGCGGCCCAGGGCGTCGACCTGTCCCCACCGGCCCGGGATGTCCAGCAACTCGACCCGCCCCATCCCGTCCGGCACGGCCGGGTCGATGATCAGGTGCTCGCCCTGCGGCTCCAGGCCGAGCATGACCCGCAGCAGCAGCAGCGGCGTCCCCGCCGACCAGGCCTGCGGGCTGCACGCGGTGGGATACTCCACGGGGTAGTCGGTGAGGGTCCGCTCGTAGCCGGCGAAGGCCTCCGGCAGCCGCCCGTCGAAGAACCGGGACGCGGCCAGCATCGCCTCGCAGACCCGGCCGGCCTCCTCCCGGTAGCCGTACCGCCACAGTCCCCAGGCGATGAGCGAGTTGTCGAACGGCCAGACCGTCCCGACGTGGTAGCCGATCGGGTTGTACCGCCCCTGGTCGTCGGCGAGGGTCCGGATGCCCCAGCCGGTGAAGAGGCGGGGGCCGAGCAGGTGCTCGGCCAGGCGTCCGGCGCGGGACTCGTCGACGATGCCGCTCCACAGCAGGTGCCCGATGTTGGAGGTGAGCGCGTCCACGTGCCGGCCGTCGGCGTCCAGGGCGAGCGCGTAGTACTCCCGGTCCGGGATCCAGAAGTCGCGGTTGAAGCGCGCCTTCAACTCCGCGGCCTCCCGCTCCAACTGCTCGGCGTACGCCGGGTCGTTCCAGAACGTCCGGGCCAGCCGGGCGCCCCGGATCTTCGCGTCGTACGCGTAGCCCTGGAGTTCGCAGGTGGCGCGGGGGAAGCCGGGCAGCCGGCCGTCGTGGTACGAGATCGAGTCCCAGGAGTCCTTCCAGCACTGGTTCGCCAGGCCGGTGTCCGGGTTGCGGGTCTGGTACCAGAGGTAGCCGGTGCCGAGCAGGTCGCCGTACGTGTCGATCCAGGCGAGCGCGGCCCGGGTCTGCGTCTCCAGTTGCCGGACCAGCCGGCTGTCACCGGTCCAGCGCTCGTACTCGTCGAGCAGGATCACGAACAGGGGCGTCGAGTCGGCCGACCCGTAGTACGGCGAGTGGGGCTGCTCCTCGAAACCGGCCGTCTCGCCGTACCGCAGCTCGTGGAGGATCTTGCCGGGCTCCTCGTCACGGAAGTCGTCGAGTCGGTGCCCCTGGATTCCGGCCAGCAGGAGGATGGTCGGCGGGATCAGGTCCGGCAGGAAGGGCAGCACCTGCAACGAGGTGATGATGCTGTCCCGTCCGAAGAGGGTCATGAACCACGGCAGTCCGGCGGCCATCAGCCGGACGCCGAGGGTGATCGACTCGTACCGCAGGGCGGCCAGGTCGTTCAGGCTGCGTCGGTACGCCCCGGCCAGCGGCTCACAGTCACAGCCCAGCTTCGGCGCCCGGGCGATCAACTCGTCCTGCTCGGCCTCGATGACGGACGGGCTCCGGCCTCCCCCCAGTGGCAGGCTGGCGCGGAAGTCCTCACCCCGCGCGCCGTACACGACGGTCGCGACGTGCAGCCGCGTGGTCCACTCGCCGTGCGGGGCGACGCGGATCCGGTAGGTGATGCCCGAGACGTCGACCTCCCCCGGCGTGCTCGTGGTGATCACGGTCTCCCGGTGGAAGGCCTCGCGGCGGTACGTGAGCCGTAGCTCGTTCGCGCCCACCGTCGCGATGGTCCGACCGCGTTTGTGGATCTCCTGCTTGACCTCGAAGAGGTCGGCGAAGTCCGCGCCCATCTCCACGCGGACGGTGAACTCCATCTCCTCGCGAGTGTGGTTGAGCACGGTCAGTTCCTCGGCGAAGCTGCCGCCGATCGCGCGGCTCCGGATCACCGAGACCTTGGCGTCCAGGTAGTGGGTCGGCTCGCCGGGCGCCAGGAAGAAGCGGGTGCGGTAGGACGTCGAGTCGTCGACGGACAACGCGTGCAGGCGTTCGCCGTCGATGGTGAGCAGCCAGGTGGAGAGGAACCGGGTGTCGAAGGAGAAGAGACCGGTCGGGAAGTCCAGGGACGGCTCGATGTCGCCACGCCGGTCGCTCACCAGGAAGGTGTTGCCGTCCAGGATGCTGACGAGGTCCTTCACCGCAGCCGCCCGGCCTGTTGGCGGGCGACCTCGCGCGGATCCCTCGTGCCGGGCCGATTCGGGAAGAACAGCCGGAACGCCAGGAACAGCGCGACGTTGCCGCTGAAGGTGCTCTCGTTGCGCAGGACGGCCGCGATCGCCTGAGCCCGCCCGGTCGCCAGGCGCTCGAACAGTTCCTCGGAGTTGTACCAGATCGCGTCGGCCGGCCCCCGGGCCTGGCTCACCTCGACCTCGCCCGGCGCCATCCGGACCAGCCAGTGCGTGGTCTGGTTGTCCTTGGAGAGGTCGATCTGGATGGTCCCGGCGACCGGGCCGCGCAGGACCTGCGGGGCGCGCGCCGGCAGCGATTCGAAGAACCGCTCGATCGCCTCGCTCACATCCGAATCGTAGGCACTCGCCCGAGTTGTCGGGCCCTTATCGGAACTCCACCCGCCCGCCGTCCGGCGGGTGCCCAATCAGTAGACCAGCGCCTGCGCGCCGTCCGCCATGGCCTCCTCGACGAAGACCGCCGCGCCGGCGATGCGGACGCCCGGCAGCACGTCGCCGGGGCCGATGTCCCGGCGGGCGGCGCACTGGGTGCAGGCGGTGACCCGGCCGGTGGTGAGGATCACGTGCAGCAGCTCGGCCAGCGGGGCGGAGTGCGGCAACTCGAACTCCTGGGCGCGGCCGGGCAGGGCGAACCACGTCGACTCGCCGGTCAGCCAGAGCGACACGTCCACCCCGGCGGCGGCCGCGGTGGCGGCGACGGTGAAGGCCTGGGCGCACCGCTCCGGCGCGTCCGCGCCCGCGGTGGCCTTGACGACGAGAGTGCGGGCCATGGCCCCAGCATAGGATGGCCGGGATGGTTACCGAGATCGGGTTCGTCAGCCTGCTGGTCGCCGGCCTGGGCGCGCTCGCCGGGGGCCTGGTCTACGTTGCCGTACGCATATCGAGAGGACGCTGGTGAGCGCGAGGAGTGAGCCGGGTCTGCGAGCCCCGCAGTCGCGACCGAAGGTGGCGTGGTAGCCGGTGAGCGAGAACCCCCTGCAGCCGCCGTGGCTGAACGCACCGCCGGTCGACCCCTACCCCTTCGAGGAGAGCCACGACCTGCGCGTCGGCCCGAAGCTGCACCCGACGCTGGACGCGCTGCTGCCGTACGTGGGTGTGTGGCGGGGCCGGGGCCGGGGCGGTTTCCCTAGCATCGAGGACTTCGACTTCGGGCAGGAGATCCGGATCAGCCACGACGGGCGGCCGTTCCTGTTCTACGAGTCCCGGGCCTGGATCCTGGACGAGCAGAGCCGGCCCGTCCGCCCGGCCGGCCGTGAGGTCGGCTGGTGGCGTCCGGTGCTGGACGGCGACCGCGCGACGGACGAGCTGGAAGCGCTGATGACCACCCCGACCGGGGTGATGGAGCTGCACATCGGCAAGCGCAAGGGCACCCAGATCGAGTTCGTCACCGACGCCGTGGTGCGCACCTCCACCGCGAAGGAGGTCACGGCGGGCCACCGCCTCTTCGGCATCGTCGAGGGCGCCCTGCTGTACGCCCAGGACATGGCCGCCCTCGGCCACGGCCTCACGCCGCACCTCTCCGCGCGCCTCATCCGGGTCGGCGGCTGACCCCGTCCGTCACCGTCAGGGCAGGGGGAAGGCCACCAGGCGCTGAAGGTCCGGGGTGCGCGCGCAGCGGGGCAGATCGGTGCCGTCGAGCGTGCGCACCTCGACCAGCCCCCGGACCGACGAGGTGAACCACACCCCGTCGGCGTGGTGCAGGTCCGCCGGTGTCGCCATGCACTCGTCCGCGCGCAGGCCGACGCGGTCGGCGTGGGCGAGCAGCCAGGCCGCGGTGGTGCCCGGCAGGATCCCGGTGCCGCCCGCCGGGACCGTACGGAGCGTGTCGCCGGCCAGCCAGACGACGTTCGCGCTCGGCCCCTCCAGCGCGTACCCGTCGGAGGAGACCCAGAGCACGTCGTCCACCCCGGTCCGCGACGCCCAGCGCCGGGCGGCCGTGCTCACCGCGTACGACGTCGACTTGATGCCGGCCGGCAACCAGTCCAGTTCGGTACGGGCGGCGGCCGGCACGCCGAGCGGCAGGGTGGCCAGGGTGATCCCGTCCCGGCGCGCGGCCCGGGCCGACGCCGGCACCTCGGCCAGCGTGGCGTAGACGGTCGGCTCCCCGCCTCCCTCCGGGCCCCGGGTGCACACCAGCCGCAGCGCGCCCTCCACTGCGGCGGGCCACCCGGCCGCGACCTCGTCCAGCACCCCGGCGAGGGCCTCGACGGGCGGCAGGGGCAGGTCCACGGCCTTCGCCGCGCGGGCCATCCGGTCCAGGTGCTCGTCGCGGAGCCACGGCTGCCCCGCCCGCAGGTGCATGGTCTCGAAGAGCCCGTCACCGCGCAGCACGCCCAGGTCGTCGCCCCGCAGCACCGGCTCGCCCGCCGGCACCGGCCCTCGTCCGAGCACCGCGATCCTCGACGCCACCATGACCGCTGAGCCTAGCGGCGGAGCGGTCACGGTCGGGAGTCGTGCGCGCGGCGAACTATGATCGGACGGTGTCCGAATCCTCCCTCGCGGAAATGCTCCGCGCCCGTGGGCTGCGGCTGACGGCGCAGCGGCAGCTGGTCCTCCAGGCGGTGCTGGACCTGGGGCACGCCACCCCGGAGCAGGTGCACACGGCGGTCCGCGAAGTGGCCGCGGGCGTCAACATCACCACCATCTACCGCACGCTGGAGCTGCTGGAACGGCTCGGCCTGGTCACCCACACCCACCTCTCGCACGGTTCGCCGACCTACCACGCGGCGGGCGAGGACCAGCACGTCCACCTGGTCTGCCGGGACTGCGGGGCGGTCGACGAGATCGACCCCGAGCTGCTGCGCCCCCTGGCCGACCAGCTGGTGCGGCAGCGGGGGTTCCGGGTGGACATCGGCCACGTCTCGCTCTTCGGTGTCTGCGGTCGCTGCGAGAACGGGGAACCGACATGATCGACATTGCGGGCGCGGTGGCCGTCGAGAGCATCGACGAGGCCAGCCGCGACCAGCCCGAGCCGGCGCACGTCGCGGCCGGCGTCCGGGGGGTGGCCGCCCACTACGGCGACCCGCTCCGTGAGCAGCGCACCCTGGACACGTCGGTCGGTCTGGTCGACCGGTCGCACCGGGGCGTCATCGCGGTGCCGGGCGAGGAGCGGACCGGCTGGCTGCACACCCTCACCACGCAGCACCTGGCGCAGCTCGGCGCGGGGCAGGGCACCGAGCTGCTGGTGCTGTCGCCGCACGGGCACGTCGAGCAGCACGCCATGGTCGCCGAGGACGGTGTCACCACCTGGCTGGACACCGAGCCCGGCGCCACCGCCGGCCTGCTGTCGTACCTGGAGAAGATGCGGTTCTTCAGCAAGGTCGAGCCCCGGGACGTCACGCCCGAGCACGCGCTGCTCTCGCTGGTCGGGCCGGACGCGCCGGACGCGCTGGCCACCCTCGGCGTGACCGGCCTGGCGGCACCCGACGTGGTCGCGGTGCCGGGCCCGAAGTTCCCCACCGGCTCCGTGCCGCCGCGGCCGACCGCGTTGTACGACGTCCGCCCGCTGCCGTCCGGCGGGTGGGCCCGCCGGGGTCCGCTCGGCGTGGACCTGCTGGTGCCCCGGGCCACCATGGAGCAGGTCGTCGCCGAGATGCGTGGCGCGGGGGTGCCGGTCGCCGGGCTGTGGGCGTACGAGGCGGTGCGGGTGGCTGCCCGTCAGCCCCGGGTCGGGGTGGACACCGACCATCGGACCATCCCGGCCGAGGTGGACCTGATCGCTCCGGCCGTCCACCTGGAGAAGGGTTGTTACCGGGGTCAGGAGACGGTGGCCCGGGTGCACAACATGGGCCGGCCGCCGCGTCGGCTCGTACTCCTGCACCTGGACGGGGTGACCACCGACCAGCCGCCGGCCGCCGGCACGCCGGTGACGCTCGACGGCCGGGCGGTCGGCTTCGTCGGCACCGCCGTGCAGCACCACGAGCTGGGTCAGATCGCCCTCGCGGTGGTCAAGCGCAACGTCCCCGGCGACGCCCGCCTCCGCATCGGCGACACCGCCGCCGCCATCGACGCGTGAAGGAAGGGCCCCTTCTTAACGCCTGCGGTAGAGGAAGGGTCCCTTCTTAACGCCCCTCACGCCGGAAGGCTTCCTGTCGACCGGGGCTGAGTGGGCCGTCTAGGATCCGGGCATGACGACAGGGACGTTGATCACGGTTGCCCCCACCGGTGCGGAGTCCGCGAAGGCGGAGGTGCCGGCGCTGCCGGTGACCCTCGACGAGCTGCTGCTGACCGCCAAGGAGTGCGAGGCGCTCGGCGCCGCCGTGATCCACGTCCACATTCGGGACGACGAGGCGAGGCCGACCCTCGACCAGGGTCGGCTGCGGGAGACCGTGGGGGCGTTGCGGGAGAGCACCGACCTGATCGTGCAGCTCTCCTCCGGCGGCGCGGTGACCGACCCGGAGGCCGCCCGGCTCGCGGTGCTCGACGCCGGCCCGGACATGGCCTCCTGCACGATGGGCACGGTCAACTTCGGCGACGACGTCTTCCTCAACCGCTGGGAGTTCATCGTCGACCTGCACACCAGGATGCAGGAGCGCGGGATCGTGCCGGAGTACGAGATCTTCGACCTCGGTCACCTGGCCGCCCTCCAGCGGCTGCTCGGCAAGTACGGCCTGCCGGCCGGCGGCCACGTGCACGTCGACTTCGTGATGGGCGTGCCGGGTGGCATGCCGGGCACCGCCGCCACCCTGGTCGCCGCCCACCAGATGCTGCGCGACCTGCCGGAGGGCACCACGTTCTCCGCGACCGGCGTCGGCCGCAGCACGATTCCCGTCCTGCTCGCCTCGCTGGCCACCGGCGGGCACCTGCGGGTCGGCATGGAGGACACCGTGACGTACGCCAAGGGGCGGCCGGTCGAGTCCAACATGCAGCTCGTGGCCCGGGCGGTCGGGTTCGCGCAGCTCGCCCAGCGCCCTCCGCTCACCACCGCCGAGGCGCGTGAGCTGCTCGGCCTGGCCGCCGCCCGGCGGTAAGCGGTCCCGCGCCGGGCACTCCTGTACGCCCGAACCTCCCGGACCTGGTCACCCGCCTGCCGGCGGTGATCAGCGGGCGGTACCGTCCACCTCGTGGGAAAGACGTACGAGGGCGGCGCGCCGCTCGCCGAGGTGGTCCGGTCCGGCTTCGTGGAGGGTGTGCACCGGGGATCGGTGGTGGTGCTCGACGCGACGGGCGCCCTGCTGACCGGTGCCGGGGACGTGACGTCGCCGATCTTCCCGCGTTCGTCGAACAAGCCGATGCAGGCGGTCGCGATGCTGCGCGCCGGGCTGCCGCTGACCGACCCGGCCGACGTGGCGCTGGTCTCGGCCAGCCACGCCGGGGAGGAGTTCCACCTCGCCCGGGTCGGTGCGCTGCTGGCCCGCGCCGGGCTGGACTCCTCGGCGCTGCACTGCCCGCCGGACCTGCCCGTCGGCGAGGAGGCCCGGGAGGCGGTGCTGCGCGCGGGCGGCGGCCCCACCCGTACGCAGATGAACTGCTCCGGCAAGCACAGCGGAATGCTGCTGACCTGCCGGGCCGCCGGCTGGCCGCTGGACGGCTACTGGCGGCCCGAGCACCCGTTGCAGCAGCGCCTGCTCCAGGCGGTGGAGGAGTTCACCGGTGAGTCGGTGGCGGCGACCGGTGTGGACGGTTGCGGCGCCCCGGTGCTCGCGGTGTCGCTGACCGGGCTCGCCGGGGCGTACCTGCGCCTGGTCGGGGCGGAGCCCGGCTCGGAGGCGCGGACCGTGGCCGACGCGATGCGTGCCCATCCGGAGATCGTCGGCGGTACGCGGGCCGACGACACCCGTCTGATGCGCGGTGTCCCGGGTCTGCTCGCCAAGGTGGGGGCGGAGGGGGTCATCGCCGCGGCGGTGCCCGGCGTGGGCGCGGTGGCCCTCAAGATCGACGACGGCGCGGCCCGCGCCCGGATGCCGGTGCTGGTGTCCGGGCTGCGCCGGCTCGGCGTCACGGCGCCGGTCCTGGAGGAGTTCGCCGAGGTCCCCCTCTTCGGCGGCGGCCTCCCCGTAGGAGCCGTCCGCCCCCTCTGGTAACCCCAGCCCCCACCCCCGCCCCACCCCCCGCCCCCGCCCCACCCCCGCCCCGCGATCTTGCACTTTCGGCCGCCCTGATGCGCGCTTTGCCCCGCTCTGCCCGGGCACAAAGTGCAAGATCGCGCGAGTTGGAGGGAGCGCGGGGTTAGGGGAGGAAGGGCAGGAGGGCCTTGGTTACCGGGGTGGGGTGTTCCAGGGGGAGCAGGTGGCCTGCGTCGGGCACGTCCGGCAGGCGGGTCGCGTTCGGCGCCTCGGCGGCGATCCGGTCGGCGAGGCGGCTCACGTCGGGCAGGTCGGCCGCCCCGGCGGTGACCAGGACGGGCATCCCGAGCTCGTCGAGGCGGCCGATGGCCGGCGGGTCGAGTTCGGCGACGTCCACGGCGCTCAGCGCCTGCTCGGCGACGAGGGCCCGCCGATCCATCGCGAACGCGAAGGCGGTCAGGTCCGGGTCGACGTCCTGCGGATCGCGGCCGGGGCCGACCACCCAGAACCGCACCTCGGCGGCGGCGGTCGCGTCCAGGTCCTCCTGGTCGATCTCGCCGATCAGGGTGTCCCAGAGGTCGTTGGCCTCCTCGGACCACCGGTTGCCGGAGACCGCGGCGCCGAACAGCGCGAGGGCGGTGACCCGGTCGGGATACGCCAGGGCGGTGTCGATCGCGACCGCCCCGCCGAAGGAGCAGCCGACCAGGGCGGCGCGCTCGATGCCGAGCGCGTCGAGCAGCCCGACCACGTCGTCGTGGTGCGCGAACGGTGCGGGTGGCAGGTCCGACTCGCCGTAGCCGCGCAGGTCGGGGACGACGACCCGGTGCCGGGCGGCGAGGGCGGACACCTGGCCCCGCCACATCCGCCGGTCGGCGATGCCGGCGTGCAGCAGCACCACCGGCGTTCCGGAGCCGGCCTCGTCGTACCCGAGCGTCGCCCCGTTGACTTCGATCTTGGCCATGACCAGGACGGTACGCAGCCGGGCGATGGGCGCGCAAACGGCATCTGAGACGTTGCTAACTCTGGCAAGCATTCTGCTTGCAGGAGCTAGCAGAGCCGGTTAGCGTCGAGGCATGGCCACAGGCAAGGACCTTCCCGACGTCGGCGCGTTCATCCGCGACCTGCGCCGCAACGCGAAGATCTCGCTCCGACAGCTCGCCGACCAGGCGGGGGTCAGCAACCCGTACCTCAGCCAGATCGAGCGCGGCCTGCGCAAGCCGAGCGCAGAGGTGCTCCAGCAGCTCGCCAGCGCCCTTCGGGTCTCCACCCCGGCGATGTACCTGCGGGCCGGGCTGCTCGACGACAAGGAGGGTCACGGCGTGCTCGCCGCGATCGCCGTCGACCCCGAGCTGACCATGGCCCAGAGGCAGTCGCTGACCCAGATCTACGAGACGTTCCGCCGGGAGAACGCCCGCCTCGCCGAGGCGACGGCCGCCGCCGGTGACACGACAGCGGCCACCACCGGACAGCCGGAGTCCACTCAGCCGGAGTCCATGCCGGGCGCACCGACGACCCCGACCGGTGCGGCGACGACGGAGTCGCCGGACCTGGCCAACCTTGCCGCCACCGGCCCCACCACGCCGGAGGGCACCCCCACCGAGGCGGTCATCGAGTCGGTCGCCGTCACCGAGGCCGGCCCCGCCCCCGCTCCCACCCCCGCCAAGAAGGCCGCCGACGCGGCCGAGGAGGAGAAGTCATGACCCAGCCGAAGACCAACCGCATCCCGGCCCCGCTCTACGCCGCCGCCGGCGCCGGCGAGCTGGCGTACCAGCAGCTGCGCAAGCTTCCCGCCGTGGTGACCGACCTGGGCAACCGGGTCGTCGCCGACGGCACCCGCGTCGTCGCCGACCTCGGCGGCAAGGCCGTGGTGACCGGCGTCGAGCTGCGCCAGAAGGCCGACGACACGCTGCGCACCGCCACCCTCACCGCCGGCACGCTGCGCGAGAAGGCCGTCCCGGCCGACCTCGCGAAGCTGCGCGAGGCCGCCGACCTGAAGCGCCTGCGCGAGACCGCCGACCTCGACAAGCTCCGCGAGGTCGCCGACCTGGACAAGCTCCGCGAGCTGGCGACCCGCAACGCCGCCGTGGTCGTCGCCGGCGCCCAGGTGGCGCAGGAGCGGGCGCTCGCCGCGTACGCCGCCCTGGTTGCCCGGGGTGAGCGCTTCGTCGGCGCCGGCGTCCTGGAGGCCGCCGACACGGTGAACGCCGACATCGAGGCCACCGAGGCCGACACGGTCACCCCCGCGCCGGCCGCGACCGCCGCGCCGACCGCGACCGCCACGCCGGCCGCGACCGCCACCGCCACCGCCGCGCCGGCCGCCGAGGCCGCCGTGAAGCCGGCCGAGGTCGAGGTTCCCACCCCGGCCGACGTGGCCGAGGTCGTGGAGGCCAAGCCGGCCGCCGTCAAGAAGCAGCGGGCCGTCAAGGCCGCCGCCAAGCCCGCCGCGACCCCGTCGGCGAAGCTGCCCCGGGCCACGAAGCGGACCCGGCCGGCCGCCGAGTAACACCCGCCGCATCGCGACCCCGGAGCCGTCCTGTCGGACGACTCCGGGGTCGTCGGCATAAGCTTGCCGGCATGGCCATCGCCGCGCCAATCTTCGCCTTCGCCATCCGCGACGTGATCGAGACGATCCTGCTCGCCTTCGTGCTGATCGTCCTGGCGGTCTCCCTCGTGCACGCCATCGCTCAGCGCTCCGACGGCTTCCCCGCGATCGGCACCCTCCCCAAGGGCGGCTGGATCGCGATCCTGGCGGTCTGCCTGCTGCTGACCCTGCTGACGCGCAGCTCACTCAGCATCTTCGGACTGATCGGCATCGCCGCCGGGCTCATCTACCTGCTCGATGTCCGGGTGGGCCTGCGCGAACTCCGGGACGGCCGGGGATCCTCCTGGTGAGGGGTTTCCGTTGGCCGCCGCCACCGGACGGTGGGCCCCGCACCTGGGGACCGGGGCCCGGTGGACCACGCACCGGCCGGCCCGCCCTGCCGGAGCCGGAGACCGAGCTGGTCGCGACGCCGCACGGCGTACACCTGGAACAGCTCGTCACCGGCACGGGTGACCCGGTCACCGTCTTCGCGCACGGCCTGGGCAACGGCATCGCGACCACCCGGCCCTTCGGCAGCGGGGTCGCCGGACGGAAGGTCTTCTTCCAGTTCCGGGGGCACGGCCGTTCCGACGCGCCGCCCGGCCCGTGGACCTATCTGGACCTCGCCCGCGACCTGCGCGCGGTCGCCGATCTGGGCGGCGCCACCCGGGCCTTCGGGGCGAGCCTCGGTGCGGGGGCGCTCTGCCGGCTGTTGCTGGAGAGCCCCGGGCGCTTCGAGCGGCTGGTCTTCTTCCTGCCGGCGGTGCTGGACCGGCCGCGCGGGGAGGTGGCCCGGGAGCGGTTGACCGCCCTGCTGGACGCCGTCGACAGCGGGGACGCGTCGGTCGTCGCCGAGGTCGTCCAGGTGGAACTGCCGACGGCGGTGCGTAACACCCCGGCCGGCTGGGCGTACCTGCGGCAGCGCCTCGACCAGTTGCTGCGCGACGGCCTCGCACAGGAGCTGGCCACCCTCCCCGATTCGGTGCCGGTCCCCGACGCGAAGGCGCTGGCCGCCGTCACCGCGCCCGCCCTGGTGATCGGCTGTGTCGGCGACGACCTCCACCCGGTCGAGGTCGCGGAGCAGCTCACGGCCGCGCTTCCGCACGCCACGCTGCACGTGTACGACCGGCCAGGCGTCCTCTGGACGGAACGCGCCGATCTGCGCAATCGCATTTCGACCTTTCTCGACGGGTAGCGGGTCGGCGTCCGCGGCGTGCACTTGAAGGTTGCCAGAAGGTGAACGAGGATCCTCGATAGGTAGGCCCCCGGCCTCGACGGCGGGAGCCACGCGACAAAGGAGTCCTCATGCCTGATCTCAACCGGCGTACCCTGCTGCGCGGCGCCGCCGCCGCAGCCGGTGGCGCCGTCCTCGGTGGCCCGTTCCTCGGCTTCGTGGCGCGGGGCGAGGCCGGCGCGGTCGGCCCGCGACCGGTACCCGACCCGACTCTGGGGCCGGTGCCGGACCTGCGCGACGGCACGGTCCGACTGCACCTGCCGGAGGGCTTCCAGTACCGGTCGTTCCACGACACCGAGTTCCCGGTGGTGCTCGACGACGGCACGCGGCTGCCCGGCCGGCACGACGGCATGGGTGCCTTCCGCGGCCCCGGCGGCACCGTCCGGCTGGTCCGCAACCACGAGGTGAACAACCCCGGCCCCGCCTTCGGCGACGCCTCCGCCGCGTACGACCCGATGGCGCAGGGCGGCACCACCACCGTCGAGGTGACCCGGTTCGGCGAGGTCCGTCGCTCCTGGACCAGCCTGAACGGCACCATGATGAACTGCTCCGGCGGGCAGATGCCCTGGGGCAGCTGGATCACCTGCGAGGAGACGGTCAACGGGCCGGACGTCGGCCCGGACTTCACCGGCACCTCCAACGTGCCGCTCACCCAGCCGCACGGCTTCATCTACGAGGTCCCGGTGGACGGGCAGTCGGACGGGGCGCCCATCACCGCCGCCGGCCGCTTCGCACACGAGTCGGTGGCGTACGACCCGCGCGGCGGGCACCTGTACCTCACCGAGGACAACTTCGGCTTCCCGTCCGGCTTCTACCGGTACACCCCGCCGCGGCACCCGAGGTCGTGCGGCCGGCTGCTGGACGGCGGTCGGCTCCAGATGCTCGCGGTCCGGGGCCGGCCCAACCTGGACCTGGCCGCGGCGCAGCGGCGGCGCGCGACGTACGCGGTGGAGTGGGTGGACATCGACGACCCGGCGCCCCGGTTCCCGTACACCCCGGGTCAGGTCGCGCCGACGACGAACGAGCAGGCGTTGACCCACGTCTCCCGGCAGGGCTGGGAGCGCGGCGCCGCGTACTTCTCCCGGCTCGAAGGCTCGGCGTACGACGACGGCGTCGTCTACTTCACCGCGACCCAGGGCGGTGGCCCGGCGGAGACGTCGACCGGCCCGATCGCCGACGGGTACGGCAACGGGCACGGCCAGGTGTGGGCGTACCACTGCCGGCAGCAGGTGCTGCGGTTGGTGTACGAGTCGCCGGGGCCGGACGTGTTGGACCTCCCGGACAACGTGACGACCAGCCCGCGGGGCACGCTCGTGGTCTGCGAGGACAACGTGAACGACAACTACCTGCGCGGGCTCACCCCTCGCGGCGACCTGTTCGACATCGCGCTGAACCGGCTCGTCAGCAGCACCGGGGTGGACCGGTCCAACGACGAGTTCGCCGGCTCCACGTTCAGCCCGGACGGGCACACCCTGTTCGTCAACATCCAGGCGAGCCGCGGCATGACGTTCGCGATCTGGGGTGACTGGCGGCGGATCGGGGTCTGAGCGCGACCGACACCACCACGAGCGTCACCCGCCCCCGGCCGGGCCGGCGTCAGCCGCGCGGCCCGGCCGGGAGGTGGGCGGCACGGACGTCGAGCAGCCAGCGCTCCACCGTGGCCTCGTCCGGGCGGTCCGGCAGCGGCGTACGGATCTCGTCGAAGTCGCGTTCCGCCTCGGCCAGCAGGGTCCGTGCCGCATCCAGATCCCCGCCGGCCACCCGTTCCCCGAACCCCCGGAACCACTCCGGGTCGGCGAGGCGGATCTCCAGCACGCCCGTGGCGTAGAGGTGCCGGCCCTGGTGCACCAGCCGGGCCAGGTGCCGGGCGTGCTTCGCGGTCCGCCGTCGCACGTCGGAGGAGAACGTCCCGTCGCCCCGGGACTCCAGCTTGCGGAACTGCCGCGACGCGTACCCGAGGAAGGCGTCGCGCACCCGTGGCGCGGACAGGAACGCCGACCGGATCGCGACGAGCCGGTCGCCGAACTCCGTCCGCGTCTCGTAGCAGTCGTCCGGCAGCCACATCAGCTCGGTCGCGGTCGGGTTGCCGCTCAACGCCAGGCGCGCGTACTTCCCGGCCTCGTGCAGGGTGACGTCCGGGTCGGTGGTGACGACGGACTCCTTCGGTGGGTGCAGGCCGTGGAACGCGACGGTGGGCGCGGCGAACACGCCGATCCGGTCGACGTCCGAACCCGGACCGGCCAGCCCGTACGCGACCGAGCCGACGATCCCGGTGAGCAGCAGGTGCATGCCGGCGAGCATGACGCACGACACCCGTTCACGAAACCGGACTTCGGATGTCAGGTTTTCCTGTCAGGGTCGATGCCATGACGACGACACCGCTGACAGGAAAGGTCGCACTGGTCGCCGGGGCGACGCGGGGCGCTGGCCGGCAGATCGCGGTCCAGCTCGGGGCGGCCGGCGCGACGGTCTACGCCACCGGGCGCAGCAGCCGCGCCGGCCGGTCGGAGATGGACCGGCCGGAGACCATCGAGGAGACCGCCGAGCTGGTCACCGCCGCCGGTGGCACCGGCATCGCGGTCCGCGTCGACCACCTGGTCGCCGACCAGGTACGCGACCTGGTCGCCCGGATCGACGCGGAGCAGGGTCGGCTCGACGTGCTGGTCAACGACATCTGGGGCGGCGACCCGTTGATCACCTGGGAGAAGCCGGTCTGGGAGCAGCCCCTCGACGCCGGGTTCCGCACCCTGCGGCTGGCGATCGACACGCACATCATCACCAGCCACTTCGCGCTGCCGCTGCTCATCCGCCGCCCCGGCGGCCTGGTCGTCGAGATCGGCGACGGCACGAAGGCGTACAACGACGAGAACTACCGGCTGTCGGTCTTCTACGACCTGGCCAAGGTGTCGGTGAACCGCCTCGCCTTCAGCTGGGCCCACGAGCTGAAGCCGCACGGGTGTACCGCCGTCGCGCTCACCCCGGGCTGGATCCGGTCCGAGTCGATGCTGGAGCACTTCGGGGTCACCGAGGAGAACTGGCGTGACGGCGCGGCGAAGGACCCACACTTCCTGATCTCGGAGACCCCGGCCTTCGTCGGGCGCGCGGTCGCCGCCCTCGCCGCCGACGAGGAGAAGGCGCGCTGGTCCGGACGGTCGGTGTCGGCCGGCGAGCTGTCCCAGGTGTACGGGTTCACCGACGTCGACGGCAGCCGGCCGGACGCCTTCCGCTACATCAGCGAGGTGGTCGACGCCGGCAAGCCGGCCGACGTCACCGGCTACCGCTGAGTGTGCAAGGAAGGGCCCCCGCTTAACGCCTCAGGTAGAGGAAGGGTCCCTTCCTAACACCGGCGCCGCGTAGAGCGCCGCCGTGCGGGACGCCGCCTCCGCCAGCCGCGACCGAAGCTCGGGCGGGTCGAGCACCTCGGCCTCCGGGCCCAGCCCGAGCACCTGCGCGTACGCCACCTCGACCGACTCGACGGGCAGGCGGACGGTCGTCCACCCCTGCCCGTCCGGTCCGTCGGCGGTGGCGAGCGCCTCGTCGTACACAAAGGGAGCGTCGGCGACGAAGCGGAGCCGGCGCAGGCCGGCGGCGCTCAGCCGGAGGGTGACCCACGCCCGGAGCATGTCCCGCAGGAACGCCTCGGCCTGCTCGCGCCAGTACGTGGCCAGGTCGAACCCCTCGTCCCGGGTGAAGGTCGCGTCGCCCACCTCGACCCCGGTGACCCGGTCCACCCGGTAGGTGCGCACGTCGTCGCCGACACGCCCGACCAGGTACCAGACACCGTTCTTGAGCACCAGGCCGTACGGGCACAGCTCGCGGGTGACCTCCCGCTCGCCGCGCCGGTAGCGCAGCCGCACCGCCCGGTCCCGCCAGACCGCGCCGGCCAGCTCGGTCAACCACGGCGGCGGCCTGGACTCCCGGAACCACCCCGGCACGTCGAGGTGGAAGCGTTGCCCGGTGCGTACCGGTGCGTCGCGCAGCGCGGGTGGGAGCGCCGCGAGGACCTTCAGCTCGGCCGAGGCGACCGCCTCGGCGAGTCCCATGTCGCCGGCCGGACCGGGCAGTCCGGCGAGGAAGAGCGCCTCCGCCTCGTCCCGGCTCAGCCCGGTCAGGCGGGTCCGGTAGCCGCCCAGCAGCCGGTAGCCGCCGGCCCGTCCACGGTCGGCGTAGACCGGCACGCCGGCGGCGGAGAGCGCCAGCACGTCCCGGTAGACCGTCCGCTCGGACACCTCCAGTTCCCGTGCCAGTTCGGCGGCGGTCATCGTCTCCCGCGCCTGGAGCAGAAGCACCAGGGAGATCAACCGCGCTGCCCGCATCCCCCCATTGTGTAAGGAAGGGCCCCCGCTTAACGCCTGCGGTAGAGGAAGGGCCCCTTCTTAACACTGCAGCGCGGCCGGGCCCACGCGGCACTAGGCTCTGCGCTCGTGAACGCACCCAGCCGCATCGCCGCGCCCGTGACCGGCGCCGCCGGCCGGTTCCTCTCCGGCGTCGGGCTGCTCCTGCGCGGCCTCGGCCTCTACGTCCGCAGCCCTGGCCTGATGCTCCTCGGCGTGCTGCCGGCGCTGATCTCCGGCGCGCTCTTCGTGACCGCGTTCGTCCTCCTCGCGTACGTCGTGGACGACCTGGCGGCGCTCGTCACACCGTTCGCGGACGACTGGTCGACCACCGCGCGGAGTCTGGTCCGGGTCATCGCGGGCCTGGCCTTCCTCGGGCTCGGCGGCCTGCTCGCGGTCGTCGGCTTCACGGCGGTCACCCTGGTGATCGGCGACCCGTTCTACGAGAAGATCTCCGAGCGGGTCGAGGAGCGTCTCGGCGGTACGCCCGGTGGGGTCGAACTCTCCTTCTGGCCCTCCCTGCGGCGCAGTGCGGTGGACTCGCTGAAGCTGGTCGGCCTGTCGGTGCTGGTCGGCATCCCGCTCTTCGTCGCCGGATTCGTGCCGGTGGTCGGGCAGACCGTCGTACCGGTCATCGGTGCGGCGGTCGGTGGCTGGCTGCTCGCCCTGGAGCTGACCGGCGCGGCCTTCTCCCGGCGCGGACGGCGGCTGCCGGACCGGCGGGCCGCCCTGCGCGCCGACCGTCCGACGGCGCTCGGGTTCGGCGTCGCCGTGTTCGTCTGCTTCCTGATCCCGCTCGGCGCGGTGCTGCTCATGCCCGCCGCCGTCGCCGGGGCGACCCTGCTCGCCCGCCGGTCGCTCGGCCTGTCCATCGAGGAGCGGTGACATGGAGATCGTGCTTGCCCAGGGCGACATCACCAGCCAACGGGTGGACGTGATCGTGAACGCCGCCAACTCGTCCCTGCTGGGCGGCGGGGGAGTGGACGGCGCGATCCACCGCAGGGGCGGGCCGGCGATCCTGGCCGAGTGCCGTGCCCTGCGCGCCTCGACGTACGGGCGGGGCCTGCCCACCGGGCAGGCGGTGGCGACCACGGCCGGCGACCTGCCGGCGCGGTGGGTGGTGCACACGGTCGGGCCGGTGTACTCGGCCGGCGAGGACCGCTCGGCGCTGCTACGCGACTGCTACGCGAACAGCCTGCGGGTCGCCGACGAACTGGGTGCGACGACGGTGGCATTCCCGCTGGTCTCCGCCGGGATCTACGGCTGGCCGGTCGAGGACGCCGTCCGGCGGGCGCTGTCGGTGCTGCGGGCCGCCGAACCGGCGCACGTCACCGAGGCCCGGCTCGTCCTTCTCGGCGCCGACACGTACGCGGTCGCCCAGCGGGTGTACGCGGGCTGACGCCGCGCGGTCAGGGCAGCTCGCGTAGGCAGGACCACTGGGACGCAACCGGTCGGTAGCCGAGCCGGGCGTTGACCGCCAGCATCGGCGCGTTCGCCTCGTCGTTCGAGGTGTACGCGACCCGGATGCCCCGGGCGGCGGCCCGGTGCAGGCTGGTCTGCTTCGCCAGCAGGGCCAGCCCCCGCCCCCGGTGCTCCGGCAGGGTGCCGGTGTAGTCCGACCACATCCGGTCACCGTCCCGCTTGACCAGGCTGAACGACACCAGCTCGCCGTCCACCTCCACCGCTGTGCTGGCCTCCCGGTCGAGCCCCAGGTTCTCCCAGACGTCCCACACCCAGTTCTCGTAGGTGACCCTCTCGAACGGGACGTCGTTCGGTTCATCGGTCGCGGCGGCGGCCTCCAGCCGGTGCACCCGGCGCGGGTCCAGTCCGGCCAGCGGGTGCACGAGGACACCGGACGGCGGTTCCGGCGCGGGCGGAGCGGGCCGCAGGTTCAGCGCCGAGTAGCGCACCTCCCGGCTCGGTGTGAAACCGTTGCGGCGGGCGAACGGCAGCGAGTCCGGCTGCGCCCAGGTGCGGATCCGGCGTACGCCCAGTGCCGTGACATGGTCGAGCGCCCGCGTCGTCAGAGCCTGCCCCAGGCCCCGCCGCCGGTGGTCGGGGTGTACGTGCGGAAGCGCGATCTCCCCGACGTCCGGCTCCGTGGTGTGGATGTTGCGGAAGGCGGACACCCAGCCCACCACCTGCCCGTCCACCTCGGCCACGTACGCCGTCCAGTCCTCGCCCGGTGGCGGTTCGGCGATCATCTGTCGGGTCGAGGCGACCCCGCGTACCAGGTAGGGGTGGACCACCGCGCGCAGCTCCACCACGCCGGGCGCGTCGTCGGGAGTGGCTGTGCGGATCATGCGGCGACGGCCACGGCGGCGATCGCCTCGACCTCGACGAGCTGGTCGGGGTAGCCGAGCACGGCCACCCCGAGCAGGGTGCTCGGCGGGTCGTGGTCGCCGAACGCGTCGCGGACCACCTGCCAGACGGCGACCAGGTCGGCGCGCTGTGACGAGGCCACGTACACGGTGGTCCTGACGACGTCGGTGAGTGTCGCGCCGGCCGCGCCCAGCGCGGTCTCCAGGTTGGCCATCACCTGCCGGGCCTGCGCGACGGGGTCGCCCGGAGCGACGGTCGCGCCGTCGGCGTCGAGCGGGCAGGCCCCGGCGGTGAGGACGAGGCGGGCGGACGGCTCGACCGAGGCGACGTACGCGTATTCGGCGTCGGCGAGGGCGGGGACGTGCAAAAGATGGGACACGGGCCGACGCTAGCGCCCGCGGCGGGGAGCGCTCGACCGATTTCCGGTGTTAAGAAGGGGCCCTTCCTCTACCGGAGGCGTTAACAAGGTGCCCTTCCTTACACCCCTTCCTTACACCCCTTCCTTGCGCCTCACGCCGAGTCGCGGAGCACCAGCTCCGTCGGGAGGACCACGGACGGCTCGATGGTCTCGCCCGCGGCGAGCCGCAGCAGCTGCCGGGTGCCCTGCCGGCCGAGTTCCAGTATCGGCTGACGGACCGTGGTCAGCGGCGGGTCGGTGTACGCGGCGGTCTCGATGTCGTCGAAGCCGATCACCGCCACGTCGTCCGGCACCCGCCGGCCCGCCTCCCGCAGGGCCCGCAGCGCGGCGTGCGCCATCAGGTCGGAGGCGGCGAACACCGCGTCCAGGTCGGGGTGCCGGGACAGCAGGTGGCGCATCGCCGCCCAGCCGGACTCCCGGGTGAAGTCGCCGACCGCGACCATCTCGGGCAGGCCGGCCGCGGCCACCGCCTCCCGGTAGCCGGCCAGCCGCTCCACCCCGGCGACCATGTCCTGCGGCCCGGCGATCGTCGCGATCCGCCGGCGTCCCCCGGCGACCAGGTGGCGCACGGCCGCGGTCACCCCGCCCACGTGGTCGACGTCGACGTACGGGACCGGCACGTCGCCGAGCATCCGGCCGCTGCACACCACCGGGATGCCCAGCCGGGCGAGCCGGCCGGGCAGCGGGTCGGCGCCGTGCAGGGAGGCGAACAGCACGCCGTCGACGTGCCGTCCGGTGGTGAAGCGCTCCACGCGGTCGTGCCCGGCCTGCGAACCGGCGAGCATCAGCACGAGCTGCTTGTCGGCCGCCTCCAACTCCTGCGCCGCGCCCCGGATGATCCCCGGGAAGACCTGGTCGTCGGAGAACACCCGGGTCGCCTCCTCGGGGAGGACCAGGGCGATGGAGTCGGTCCGCTGGGTGACCAGGCTGCGGGCGGCCAGGTTCGGCACGTACCCCAGCTCGGCGACCGCCCGGCGGACCGCCTCCTGGATCGGCTCGGCGACCGTGGTCGACCCGTTCACCACCCGGGACACCGTCGCGCGGGAGACCCCGGCGCGCCGGGCCACCGCCTCCAGGGTCGGCCGCTGCGCCGTCGTCATCGCTGGCATCACCACCTCGTCACAGCCCGTTCCGGGAGATCACCTCCTGGTACCACCGGGCACTGGACTTGAGTGTGCGCCGCTGGGTCAGGTAGTCCACGTGGACGATCCCGAACCGCTTCCGGTAACCCTCGGCCCACTCGAAGTTGTCCAGCAACGACCATACGAGATAGCCGCGCAGATCCACGCCCCGGGCGATGGCCTCGTGCGCCGCCCGCAGGTGTCCGTCGAGGTACGCGATGCGGTCGGTGTCCTGCACCTCGCCGGCCGGATCCGACCCCGCCTTGTCCGGAAACGCCGCGCCGTTCTCGGTGACCAGCAGCGGCACGCCCGGGTAGTCGGTCGCGATCCGCTCCAGCAGCCGGGTCAGCCCGGCCGGCTCGATCATCCAGCCCATGTCGGTGAGCGGGCCGGTCGGCGGCAGGAAGTCCACCGCGCCGTCGGTGCCCGGGTACGCGCCGCCGCCCCCGGCGCCGTCGGGCCGGCCGGCGACGTAGGTGGGCTGGTAGAAGTTCACGCCGAGCAGGTCGATCGGGGTGGCGATCAGCTTCTCGTCGCCGTCTTGGACGAACGTCGCGGGATCCACGAACCGGGCGACGTGCTCCAGCACGTCCTCCGGGTAGGCGGCGCGCAGCAGCGGGTCGAGGAAGATCCGGTTCTGGAGGCCGTCGACGAGGCGTACCGCGGCGGCGTCGGCGGCGCTGTCCGGGTCCGCCGCGCGAACGTCGGCGGGGTTGAGGGTGATCCCCACGGTCTCCGCGCCCGCCGCGCGCAGCGCGCGGGCCGCCAGGCCGTGCCCGAGCAGCAGATGGTGTACGGCGGTGAAGGCCGCACCCGCGTCCCGCCGGCCGGGGGCGTGCACCCCGTTGCCGTACCCGAGGTAGGCCGAGCACCACGGCTCGTTGAGCGTGGTCCACGTGTCCACCCGATCGCCGAGCCGGGCGTGCACCGCCGTCGCGTACGTGGCGAAGTGCTCCGCGGTCTCCCGCGCCGTCCAGCCGCCCCGGTCCTCCAGGGCCTGCGGCAGGTCCCAGTGGTAGAGGGTGACGATCGGGTCGATGCCCCGGCTGAGCAGCGTGTCCACCAGCCGGTCGTAGAAGTCCAGGCCGCGCGGGTTGACCGGGCCGGTGCCGTCGGGCTGGATCCGGGGCCAGGCGACCGAGAAGCGGTACGTGTGCAGCCCCAGCTCCGCCATCAGCGCCACGTCGTCGGCGTACCGGTGGTAGTGGTCGCAGGCGACGTCGCCGGTGTGGCCCTGGTGGACCTTGCCCGGCGTACGGCTGAAGGTGTCCCAGATCGACGGGCCGCGGCCGTCGTCGCGGGCCGCGCCCTCGATCTGGTACGCGGCGGTGGCGGCGCCCCAGCGGAAGTTCTCGGGAAATCGAAGCTCGTTCACGGTGTCTTCTTCCGTTCGCGACTGCGGGGCTCGCAGGACCGGCTCACTCCTCGCGCTCACGCCTTGACCGCGCCTTCCATGATGCCGCCGATGATCTGGCGGCCGAACACGACGAACACCAGCAGGAGGGGCAGGGTCGCGATGGCCGTGCCGGTGAACACCTGGGACATGTCCTGGTAGTAGCCGTCCGACAGGGCCCGCAGCGACAGCTGGACCGTGGGGTTCTCCGGGTCGTTGAGCACGGCGTACGGCCAGAGGAAGTCGTTCCAGGTGGTCATGAAGGTGAGCAGGCCGAGCACGGCGGCGGCCGGGCGCAGCGCGGGCAGGACCACGTTCCAGTAGATGCGCGCGGTGTTGCAGCCGTCCATCCGGGCCGCCTCGATCAGCTCGGTGCTGACGGCCTGCCCCGCGTACTGGCGCATCATGAACACGCCGAACCCGGTCACCAGAGCGGGGACGATGACCGCCGGCAGCCGGTCGTTCCAGTTCAGCTTGGTCATCAGCAGGTAGAGCGGGATGACTCCGAGCTGGGTGGGCACCATCATGGTCGCGATGATCACCATGAGCATCGCGTTGCGTCCCCGGAACTGCAGCTTGGCGAAGGCGAAACCGGCCAGGGTGGAGAAGAAGACCACCGAGACGGTGACCGTGGTCGCCACGATCGCCGAGTTGATCAGGCCGGTCAGGAAGTACGCGTCGGTGTTCGCGAACAGGCGTGCGATGTTGGCGCCCAGGTTGCCGCCAGGGGTGACCGGTGGGGGCAGTTGCCCCATCGCGTCGCTGGACCGGCTGGCCACCACGAACATCCACCAGATCGGGAAGATCGAGGCGAACGTGGCGACGAGCAGCGCGCCGTAGGTCAGGGGACTGGCCCGCCACAGCCGGCTCATGACCGGTCTCCCTTCCCGGCGCCCAGTCGCCGGATGATCAGCACGTTGATCGCCGCGACGACGGCGATGAGGACGAAGAGCAGCCAGGCGACCGCGGAGCCGTAGCCGAAGTTGTAGTACGGCGCGAAGGCGTTCTCGAACATGTACATCGTCACCGTCTGCGACTCCCGGGTCGGTCCACCCCGGATCGCGTTGGTGCCGGAGTGGAAGAGCCGGGGCTCGGTGAAGAGCTGGAGCCCGCCGATCGTGGAGATGATGACCGCGAAGATGATCGTGGGCTTGAGCAGCGGGACGGTGATCGACCAGAACTGCCGGGCCCGGTTCGCGCCGTCGATCGCCGCGGACTCGTAGAGGTCCCGGGGGATGGCCTGCATGGCGGCCAGGAAGATCAGCGCGTTGTAGCCGGTCCACCGCCAGTCGACCATCGCCGAGATGGCGACCCAGGAGGCGTACCGGTTGGACTTCCAGTCCACGCCGTCCAGCCCGACCAGGTCCAGCAGCCAGTTGATCATGCCGAACTCGCGGCCGAAGAGCACCCCGAACACGATCGCCACGGCGGCGGTGGAGGTGACGTTGGGAACCAGCACCGCCATCCGCCACCCGGTGCGTGCCCGTAGCTGGCGGTTGAGCATGTTGGCCAGCCACAGCGCCGCGAGCAGCTGCGGGACGGTGGAGATGACGAAGATGCCCAGCGTGTTGACCACCGCGTGCCAGAAGTCCGCGTCGGCCAGCAGTCGGGTGTAGTTCTCCGCGCCGATGAAGGTGGGGTTGCTGCCGAGCAGGTCCCAGTCGTGCAGCGAGACCCAGAGGGTGTACGCCAGCGGGTAGGCCCCGAAGATCGCGAAGAGCAGGAAGAACGGGGCGATGTACAGGTAGGGCGACCACTTCGTGTCGAACCGGCTGAGCCGGTGCGACCGGGTTGGTCGTACGGGTGACGCCGCCACGACCGGCGGCCGCGCGTCGAGCTGCACGCTCACGGCCCGAGACTCCTTTCCACGCCGCCCGCCCCCACCGGCCGGGCCGCCGTCGACTCGTCGGCGGCCGGACCGGTGGGGGCGGGCGGGGAGCGGTTACTTGGCGGCGGCCTTCTTCGCGTTGTTCACCGCGTCGGTCCAGCCCTGGTCGGGGGTGCGCTGGCCGAGTTCGACCGTGCGGACGGCGTTCTCCACCTCGGTGCGGACAGCCTGGTTCTTCGGGCCCATGTAGACCGGCTTCAGGTTCTTCGCCCCGGTGGCGAAGATCTGCCCGACGGGGGCGTCCGAGAAGTACGCGTTGGTGGAGCCGGTGATCGCCGGGTCGTCCAGGGCCTGCGGCGAGGAGGGCAGCGGGCCCTTGGCCTTGAATGCGCCGATCTGGCCCTTGGCGCTGGTCAGGAACTTCGCCAGCTCGATCGCCTCGGCCTGGTGCTTGCTCTGCTTCGGCACGGCCAGGTAGGAGCCGCCCCAGTTGCCGCCGTTGCCGGGCACCTGGGCGATGTCCCACTTGCCCTTGCCGGCCGGGCCGGCGTTGCCCTCGATGACACCGGTCATCCAGGCGGGGCAGGCGATGGTGGCGAACTTGGCCTGCTTGAACGCCGAGACCCACTCCTCCGACCAGGCGCCGTACTTGCCGGAGAGGCCGGAGTCGATGATGTCCATGGTGGTGTCCCACGCCTGCTTCACGGCCGGGTTGCTGTCGACCACCAGGTTGTCGCTCGTGTCGTAGTAGTGGTGGCCCTGCGCGTTGCCGGCGGTCTGGAGCACGATCGTGTTGAACGTGTTCGTGGCGGCGTCGAGGAAGGACGCCCCGGTCTTCGCGGCGGTGAACCTCTCACCGACCGCGACGTAGTCCTGCCAGGTCGGCCAGAGCTTGCTCACCGCGTCCCGCTCGGTGGGCAGCCCGGCCTTGGCGAACAGGTCCTTGCGGTAGCACATGGCCATGCCGCCGACATCGGTGCCGAGGCCGATGAGCTGCTTGCCGTCGGCGGTGAGCCCGGCGTTCCACTTCCACTCCAGGAAGTTGCCCTTCAGCTCGGCCGCGCCGTGGTCGAGCAGGTTGACGAAGTTGCCCGGGTTGGCCTTGTACTCGACCAGCAGGCCCTCCTCGATGGCGACCACGTCGCCGGCCCCCTTGCCGGCGGCCAGCCACTGGGTCAGCTTCGGCGAGTACTCGTCGAGGTTGCCGCCGGTGCCCCGTTCGACGATCTTCACGTCGGGGTGGCTGGCCATGTACTCCTTGTAGAGCTCGTCGTAGCCGAACTGGCCGAAGACGTCGACGGTCAACGTGATCGGGCCGTCGGCGGCATCCTCCGCGTCGCCGCCGCCGCAGGCGGCGGTGGCGAGCAGGGCGGTGGCGGCGACGAGGGCGACCGCCGCGCGGCGGCGGAGCGAATTGGCACCCATGTGTCTCGGACCCCTCTCAGGTCGGGTGGGTGGTGGTCGTCGGTGAAGCTGAGAGAGCGCTCTCTCGCAGCCTGTCGGGTCGCCCCCCGGCTGTCAAGAGAGCGCTCTCTAATCGAGACCGACCGCCCCGCCTTCAAACGGACAGAGTGGCCGTTCCGGCGGGAACGGCCACTCCTTCGGGTGCGTGCTGCGGTGCCTCAGCCGGTGCGCAGGCCGCCCAGCAGCGCGCGCTCGCCCGTCACGCCCAGCGTGTCGAAGCTGACCCGGCCCCACAGCGCCAGCAGCAGGTCGCTGGCGGTCCCCGCCACCTGCGCCCGGGCGTGGTGGTCGTCGTGGTCGAAGATGGTGGCGGTGTCGAGCAGGGCCACGCCCTCGCCGCGCAGCCGCAGGAACCAGTCCTGCCCCGCGTCCGTCGCCGTCAACTGCACCACCCCGTGCCACGGCCCGTGGTTGAGCCGCCGGCCGGCCGGGAGCCAGGTGTCCAGCACCTCGCTCACCCCGTCGGCGGCGAGCTTCGCCTCGATCGGCTCACCGGCGGCGATGGCGAGCTGGGCGTCCCAGCGGTGCACCGCCGTCTCGTGCGCCATCCGGCGCGGCCAGAATCCCGCCTTCTTCGGCTGCGGCGCCCAGTTCCACGCCGGCGCCTCCGGGTCGAGCGCGTCGAGGAGGGTCATCAACTGGTCGTACGACTGCTGCCAGATCTGGAGCGCGGTGGTTCCGGCCTCCAGTTCGGGGCGCTGGGACCGGGTCGGAGGTGCCGTGGCGACCGGCGACCCGACGAAGGAGTGGACCCAGCGGTAGATGCCGGCCAGGTGCAGGGTCAGATCGGTGACCGTCCAGCCGGGGCACGAGAGAACGGGTGTCTCCGGCGGGGCCTCCGCCACCGCGGCGGCGAACGTGGGGCCCTCCGCCCGTAGTGCCCCGATCCAGAAGTCCTTCGTCACGTGCAGTCTGCTCATCGCCATCCTCCCGGGGGTGACCGGGCCACCAGTGGGTGCCGCGGCTACCCCTCAGCCTAGGGTGAAAGGCGTGTCAGACGTCTACGCCCAGCCGACGACCGGAGCCGAACCCGACACCAGGTGCCATCTCGCGCCATACACGACATTGCGCCTCGGTGGCGTGGCCGATCGTGTCGTCACCGCCACCACCGCCGACGACATCGTCCGGGCGGTCCGGGAGGCCGACGGCCCCGTCCTCGTCCTCGCCGGCGGCAGCAACGTGGTGATCGGCGACGCGGGCTTCTCCGGCACCGTGGTCCTGGTCCGCTCACGCGGGGTCCGCGTGCTCGACGAGGACGACGACACCGTCACCGTACGGGTCGAGGCCGGCGAACCGTGGGACGAGCTGGTCGCCCGTACCGTCGCCAACGGCTGGTCCGGGTTGGAGTGCCTCTCCGGCATCCCCGGCTCCACCGGCGCCACCCCGATCCAGAACGTCGGGGCGTACGGCCAGGAGGTCGCCGAGACCATCACCGGTGTGCAGGTCTACGACCGGGTGGCCGGCACCACCGACCGGATCGCCGCCGCCGACTGCGGCTTCGCGTACCGGTCGAGCATCTTCAAGTACAGCGAGCGCTGGGTGGTGCTCTCGGTCGACTTCCGGCTCGGCCGGTCCCCGCTCAGCGGCCCGATCCGGTACGCGGAACTGGCCCGCTCCCTCGGCGTCGAGGTGGGGGACCGGGTGCCGCTGGCCGACGCGCGGGCCACCGTCCTGCGGCTGCGCGCCGGGAAGGGCATGGTCCTGGACGGCGTCGACCCCGACACCTGGTCGGTCGGCTCGTTCTTCACCAACCCGGTGCTCGACCGGGCCGCGTACGAGCTGCTGCGGGAGCGGGCCGCCGACATCGGCGAGCCGCCGGCCTGGCCCGGCGCGGGAGACGCGGTGAAGGTCAGCGCCGCCTGGCTGATCGACCAGGCCGGCTTCGGCAAGGGCCACCCGGGTCCCGAGGGCGTCGCCATCTCCACCAAGCACACCCTGGCGCTGACCAACCGCAGCGGCACCGCCAGCACGGCCGCCCTGGTGGCCCTGGCCCGCGAGATCCGCGACGGCGTCCGGTCCCGCTTCGGCGTGACCCTCCACCCCGAACCCGTCTTCATCAACTGCACCATCTGAAAATTTCCGATCCCACGGGCGGGCGGGGCGGGCGGGTGGGTCAGGTCGGGGTTACGGAAGGCCAGGGGACGGTGAGTTCGCCGTGGCGCCAGCGGCGGGGGCCGTCCAGGACGGGCCAGCCGGACTCGCGGACGGCCGTCACGGTGCGTAGCCAGCGCTGGCGGGGGCCGAAGGGGGCGTAGCCCGCGGCGGCGTGCCAGGCGTCGTCCAGGGCGCGTAGGAGATCGTGGATCCGTTCCCCGGGCACGTTGCGGTGGATCAGCGCCTTCGGCAGCCGCTCCGCGAGCTGACCGGGGCTCTCCAACGTGGTCAGCTTCGCGGCGAGGGTCAGCGTGCGTGGCCCCGAGGTGTCGAGCAGCACCCACCCGCCGAGGCGGCCCAGCTCGTCGCAGGTCCCCTCGACCAGCAGTCCGCCCGGTGCGAGTCCGGCGGTGATGGTCCGCCACGCCGCCCCGGCCTCGCTCTCGTCGTACTGCCGCAGCACGTTGAAGGCACGGACCAGCGCGGGGCGGAGCCCGGCCAGCTCGAAGCCGCCCCGGGCGAAGGCGAGGCCGGGCGGGTCGGCGGCGGGCAGGGCGGCGGCGACGCGTACCGGATCGATCTCCAGGCCGACCACCCGGACGTCGGCGCGGACCGCGGTCGCCAGCCGGGCGCGCAGCTCCACGGCGGTGACCGGGGAGGCGCCGTAACCGAGGTCGACCACCAGAGGGTCGGCGGCGGCGCGCAGCGCGTCGCCGCAGGTCTCGACGATCCAGTTGTCCACCCGGCGGAGCCGGTTCGGGTTGGTCGTCCCCCGGGTGACCGCGCCGACCGGCTTCATTACGGTCACCTCCGTTCGACTGCGGGGCTGGCAGACCCGGCTCACTCCTCGCGCTTCACTGTCCCACCCGGTGGACCTTGTGCTGCGCGGCCTGCGCGAGCGGGCGGACGACCAGACGGTCCACGTTGACGTGGTGCGGCCGGGTCGCGCACCAGGCGACGCAGTCCGCCACGTCGTCGGCGACCAGCGGCTCGGCCACCCCGGCGTAGACGCCCGCCGCGCGCTCGGCGTCGCCGTCGAAGCGGACCAGCGCGAACTCGTCCGTCCGCACCATGCCGGGGTCGATCTCGACCACCCGGACCGGACGGCCGCACAGCTCCAGCCGCAGCGTGCCGGCCACCGCCGTCTGCGCGTGCTTGGCGGCGGCGTAGCCGCCCCCGCCCTCGTACACGGTGAAGCCGGCGGTAGAGGAGACGACCACGATGGTGCCGGCGCCGGACGCCTCCAGCGCGGGCAGCAGCGCCTGGGTGACACGCAGGGTGCCGAGCACGTTCACGTCGTACATCCACTGCCAGTCACCGACCGACCCGGTCTCCACCGGGTCGAGGCCCCGCGCGCCGCCGGCGTTGTTGACCAGCAGCGTGACCTCACCCGGCACGGCCCGGGCCGCCGCCGCCAGCCCGGCCACCGACTCGTCGGAGGTCACGTCGCAGGCCACCGCGGTGGCCGCGCCACCGGCGGCCTCGATCTCCGCGACCAGCGCGGCCAGTCTCTCGGTACGCCGGGCGGCGGCAAGCACGTGGAAACCCTCGGCGGCGAGGCGGCGGGCGGTGGCCGCACCGATCCCGCTGGACGCTCCGGTGACGACGGCGACAGAGGTCATCCGGTCATTCTCACCCCGGACGGGACCCGCCGGCGTGATGAGGTCCGTCACGCCGGGGACCCGCCCCGAGGTATTACCGATGCCCGATGGGGAAGATGACACCCGGCGTGGAGGTTGACCGAGAAGCGCCGGTCGTGCGGACGGCAACAACCGTGACAGAGGGAGCGGACGTGGCGGAGATGCACACCGGTGTCGGTCGTCAGCGAGGTGCGCAGCCGTGGCCCCGCCCCCGCCGCATCGCCACCCTGTCGGTGCACACCAGTCCCCTGCACCAGCCGGGCACCGGGGACGCCGGCGGGATGAACGTGTACATCCTGGAGGTCGCGCGCCGGCTCGCCCAGGCCGGCGTGGAGGTCGACATCTTCACCCGGGCCACGTCCGGTGACCTGCCCCCGGTGGTCGAGATGGCACCCGGCGTGCAGGTCCGGCACATCACCTCCGGTCCCCTCGAAGGGTTGACCAAGGAGGAGCTGCCCGGCCAGCTCTGCGCGTTCACCGCCGGGGTGCTGCGGGCCGAGGCGTCCCGCCCGCCGGGCCACTACGACCTGATCCACTCCCACTACTGGCTCTCCGGTCAGGTCGGCTGGCTGGCCAAGGAGCGCTGGGGCGTACCGCTGGTGCACACCGCGCACACCCTCGCCAAGGTGAAGAACGCGCAGCTCGCGGCCGGCGACCGGCCCGAGCCGAAGGCCCGCGTCATCGGCGAGGAACAGGTCGTCGCCGAGGCGGACCGGCTGGTCGCCAACACCAAGGTGGAGGCCGGAGACCTCATCGAGCGGTACGACGCCGACCCGACCCGGGTCGCCGTGGTCGAGCCGGGGGTGGACCTGGACCGCTTCCGCCCCGCGCCCGGTGACCGGGAGCGGGCCCGGGTCGTCGCGCGCCGCCGGCTCGGACTGCCGGAGACCGGCCACGTGGTGGCCTTCGTCGGCCGGATCCAGCCGCTGAAGGCGCCCGACGTGCTGATCCGGGCGGTCGCGGCGCTGCGCAACCGGGCTCCGGCGCTCGCCGAGGACCTCACGGTGGTCGTGTGCGGCGGCCCGAGTGGCAGCGGGCTCGACCGGCCGACCGCCCTGATGGAGCTCGCCTCCTCCCTGGGGGTCGCCGACCGGGTGCGTTTCCTGCCGCCGCTCACCGGCGACGACCTGCCCGCCCTGTACCGGGCGGCGGACCTGGTCGCGGTTCCGTCGTACAACGAGAGCTTCGGCCTGGTCGCCCTGGAGGCCCAGGCCTGCGGTACGCCGGTGGTGGCCGCCGCCGTGGGCGGTCTGGTGACCGCGGTGCGGGACGAGGCCAGCGGCGTCCTGGTCGACGGCCACGACCCGGTCGACTGGGCCCGTACGCTCGGTCGCCTGCTGCCCGACCGGGCCCGCCGCGCCGAGCTGGCCCGGGGGGCGGAGCGGCACGCCCGCAACTTCTCCTGGGACCGTACGGTCTCCGGCCTGCTCGCCGTGTACGGCGAGGCGGTCGCCGGGCACCGCACCCGACTCGCCTCGGAACTCGCCGGCTGCGCCTGGTGAGGGTGTAAGGAAGGGCCCCCTCTTAACGCCTCCGGTAGAGGAAGGGTCCCTGCTTAACACCCGCACCAGACCGGCCGTCCGGTGGCCGGGCGGCGGCGGCCGTAGAGTGGGTGCGATGAGCGGGAAGACTGATCTTGCGGCCCTGATCGAGTCGGTCTGCGACGAGCGGGAGCTGGCCTGGGAGTCCACCGGGCCGGGGTCGTACGCGGTCACTCTGCCGGGGACCCACAAGTTGAAGACGGTCTGCAACCTGATCGTCGGCGAGCACGCGCTGCGGGTCGAGGCGTTCGTGATGCGCCAGCCGGACGAGCGGCGCGAGGAGCTGTGGGCGTGGCTGCTCCAGCGCAACGCCCGCATGTACGGGGTCTCGTTCTCCATCGACGCGGTGGGTGACGTCTACCTGACCGGGCGGGTGAACCCGGCGGGGGTCGACGCCGAGGAGCTGGACCGCCTGCTCGGTGCCGTCCTCACGTACGCCGACGAGTCGTTCGACACGATGCTGGAGATCGGCTTCGGAAGCTCGATCCGCCGGGAGTGGGAGTGGCGGGTCAAGCGCGGCGAGTCCACCGCCAACCTCGCCGCCTTCGCTCACCTCTTCGAACCGTCGACCGGGTCGGCGGGCGGAGGTTCGGACCGGTCCTGACGGGTATGCCGCACCGCGCGGTGCGGCACTGGGACCCGCCGCGCGCCGAGGACGGACTGTCGAGGAGCGTGAGCGTCCCATGGCTCAGCAGCGAAGCAGCTCAGGTCGCGGCGGGACTGCGACCAGGACGAAACAGCAGGCGGGCAACCAGACGGCGAACACGCCGGACATCTCCGAGTCCGCGATCTCCCGGATGAAGGTCGACGAGCTCCGGGGTCAGTTGCGCCGGCACGGTGTCTCCGGCACCTCCGCCCTGCGGAAACCGGAACTGGTGAAGCAGCTCGTGCGGACCCTGCGGGCGGAGCAGCGCGGCGGGGCGGGGCGGAAGGCCACCGGCCCCGCCGGGCGTGCCGGCGGGACCCGCGCGTCGGCCGGTCGTGCCGCCACGACGAAGAAGGCGGCCACGAAGAAGGCCGCCGCGAAGAAGGCCGCCGCGCCGAGCCGGGCGAAGGCGGCCCCCGCGAACAAGACCGCGCCGGCGAAGAAGGCCGCCACGAAGAAGGCGGCGGCGAAGAAGGCGGCCGGGCCCGCGAAGACGGCCCCGGCCCGGAAGGCCGCGCCGGCCCGGAAGACGACCACCGCCAGGGCGGCGCCCGCGAAGAAGGCGGCGACACCGTCGCGGGCCCGCGCGACGGGCGGCGGTACGGCGGCAGCCGGCGGTGCGCGCGCCGGCCGGAGCACGTCCCGGTCGGTCCGGTCGTCGCAGGCCATCTCGTCGCCGGAGGATCGTCCGGAGCGGCCGGGCCGGAGCCTGGTCACCACCAACCACGACGTGATCCGGCGCTGGGCGCAGGAGCGTGGCGCCATCCCGGCGACGATCAGCGGCACCGAGCGGGAGGGCCGGGCCGGCGTGCTCACCTTCAACATGCCCGGTTACCGCGAGAGCAGCCGGATCCGGGAGATCACCTGGGACGAGTGGTTCGGGACCTTCGACCAGCGGAAGCTGAACCTCATCTACCAGGAGCAGCTGCGCAACGGCCGGCAGAGCAACTTCTTCCGCACCGAGTCACCCGACCGGGAGGACGCCTGAGTGTTTGCGGGAATGGTCGACGGGTAAGCGCTGTTGGCCACAGACGAGCCCGACATACGGCGACAGAGGTGCCGGACCACCCGGTGCTGTGACCGGCGAGACACCCAGTCAGGTTGAATCCGTAATCCCGGGCGAACTAACTTTATTGCACCGCGCCACGCTCGGAACCGTTCGGGGGAGCGGGGGATCGATCAGATCCGTGCACGAGCGGGGTGCGGGGGACGGGTGGACCAACACCGTTGGGGGACGGTGGCCACCTGTTGGGACCGGCGGCGCGAGCGGGCGACGCTTACGGGGGTGAGTGCCGCCCGCCGCCGCCGGTCATACGGTGCGGACGCCCGTCACGACCTGGGTCGTGGTGGGCGTTTCGCATGTCCGGCCGGCGTCAGTTCTCGCCGGCCAGGGCGGGCTCCCGGATGTCCGTCGTGGCTCGGCGCCGGGCGGCCACGCGGCGCTCGCGGGCGGGACCGGTGACCAGGTGGCCGACGGCGGCGAGGAACCCCAGCCCGCCGACGATGAGCCAGTGCCGCTCGCCGAGGTACTGGAGGCTGACGCCGCCCAGGGTGGGCGCCACGAACGACGCCACCGGGAAGGCCAGGTAGAAGACCGACTGGTAGCGGGCACGCAGCTCCGGCGGTGCCAGGTCGGCGTTGATCTGCGCGTTGGGCGGCGCGGCGAGCATCTGACCGACCGTCCAGACCACCGCCGCGGCGAGGTAGACCGCCAGCGCGTCGGCGAACGCCAGGGCGGTGAAGCCGACACCGAGCAGCGCCGTGGAGACGGCCAGCACCCGGTCCCTGCGGTGCCCGTCGATCAGCCGGGGCACGAAGAGCTGCCCGAGCACGATCAGCACGCCGCCGAGCGCCACCACCGCGCCGTACGCCGACGGACGCAACCCGTCGTCCCGCATCGCCAGCGGCATGATCGTGGACGTCTGGAGGGTCAGGACCGCCAGCACGAGGGTCAGCCCGACGAAGGTCAGGAAGGTGCGGTCGGTCAACGCGGTGCGCAGCCCCGGCGGCCGGACACCGTCCGCATTCCGGACCCGTACCGTGCGCCGGGCGCTGATCCTCAGGCGGCCACGGCCACCGGGCAGCGTCTCCGGCACCTTGAGAGCGATCACCACGGCGGCGGCCAGCGTCGCCGCCGCGTCCACCAGGAACAGGGCCACGAAGCTCGCCTCGGCCAACAGGCCGGCCAGCAGGGAGGCGACCGCCATGCCCAGGTTGAACGCCCAGAACTGGAGGTTGAAGGCGCGCGAGCGGCGTCGCTCGGGCACCACGTCGACGATCGCCGCGACGAAGGCGGGGCTCGGCATCGAGTGGGCCATCCCGACCAGGGCGGCGAGGACCGCGATCACCACCAGGTGCCGACTGAACGCGAGCGCGACCATCAACCCCGAGGTGACCAGGTGCGCGGCCAGCAGCGTGGCCCGCCGGCCCCACCGGTCGGCCAGTACGCCCCCGAGCAGCACCCCGGCCGCCCCGCCGATCCCGTACGCCCCGACCACCGTCCCGGCCAGCGACTCGGACGCCCCGCGTGCCTCGGTCAGGTAGAGCGACAGGAAGAGCATGGCGAACGCGCCGGCCCGGTTGATCAGCAGGCCGGCCCAGAGGTACCAGAAGGTGGCGGGCAACCCGCCGGCGGTGTCGTCCCACCAGTGCCGCAGGCTCCGCACCCGTCCCCCAGACAGTTCAGTTTCCTAACCGATCGATTCCCGACGGTAGGAAGCCCAACCCTCCGAGCGCCAGGGTGTCCCGCGTCACCACACGGGTCCCGGGCTCACTGACCGATCGTGGCGGGGGAGGGGCGGGTGGCCGGCAGGGGCTCGGCCGGTGCGGTGGCCGCCGCCTCGGCGGCCTCCGGTGCCGGCAGGTCGAGGGCGACCGCCGGGACGAGGGGCGCGGTGGTCGTACGCAGGGCGGTGGCCCGTCGTTCGCGGGCCGGCCCGGAGACCAGGTGCGCCACCGCCACCAGGCCGCCGACCGCCGCGCAGCCCAGCCAGAGCGTGGCGTTGCCGCTCTGTTCGCGCACCAGGCCGCCGAGGACCGGCGCCGTGGCACCGGCGACCTGCCAGGACAGCGAGAAGGTGCCCTGGTAGCGACCGCGCAGCGCGGCGGGGGACAACTCGGCGATGAGGGTCGCGTTGGAGGGCGAGTTGAGCATCTCGCCGAGGGTCCAGATCAGCACCGTCACGCCGTAGAACCAGGCGGTCTCGGCGAAGGCGGTGAGGCCGAAGCCGACGCCCATGACGACCGCGGCCAGGGCGAGCACGTGCGACCGGCTCCGGCCGCGGATGAGCCGGGGTACGAAGAGTTGGCCGGCCACGATCAGGATGCCGTTGAGGGCGATGACCGAGCCGTAGGTGGCCGGGGAGAGCCCGGACTCGCCCATCGCGATCGGCAGCATCGAGATGTGCTGGAGGAACACCAGCGCGGAGAACAGGTTGAGCACGACGAAGCCCAGGAACACCCGGTCGGCCAGGATCGTGCGCAGGGCCCCGGCGGGCGCCGGGCCGCCCTTGCGGGCGGCGGTGGTGCTGGCCCGGCGGGTCTCCCCGACCCGGAAGAAGATGATCAGCGCGGTGGCCAGCGTGGTGGCCGCGTCGACCGCGAAGAGCAGCAGGTAGCCGACCTCGGCGGCCAGGCCGGCCAGGATGGCCGCGCAGGCGAACCCGAGGTTGATCGCCCAGTAGTTCAGGGAGAACGCGCGCAGCCGGTCCTTCTCCGGGACCACGTCGATCATCATGGCGCCGAACGCCGGCCGCGCGGCCTCGGCGAACGTGCCGAGCAGGAACGCGCCGAGCGCCACCGCCCAGAGCGGCCGGGCGAAGCCGAGGGCGAGCATCATGGTGGCCGCGCCGAGGTGGGCGGTGAGCAGGGTCGGCCGCCGGCCCCACCGGTCGGTCAGGGTGCCGCCGACGGTGGTGCCGATGGCGCCGCCGACACCCCACAGGCCCAGCACCAGGCCGGCCTGGGTGGCGGAGAAGCCGCGCTCCAGGGTGAGGTAGATGGCGAGGAAGACCAGGACGAACGAGCCCAGGCGGTTGATCAGGGTGCCGGCCCAGAGGTACCAGAAGATTTTCGGTAACCCTCCGGTGGTGTCCTGGAACCAACCCCGCATCGTCCGCACGTCGGCGCCCCCGCTCCCCGTAATGACCGGCATGATCACAGCGCCTTACAACCTAGTGAACGGCGAGAGTCGTGGTCACCGGATTTTCCACGTGGTGGTCGTCACCACCCTTCCCGCGTAGCCGGTGTCGGGTTGGGGCAGGATGATCGGCATGACTGCGAGCGAAGGGCCCACCGTCGGGACGCTGGTCCTGCTGCGGCACGGCGAGAGTGACTGGAACGCGAAGAACCTCTTCACCGGCTGGGTCGACGTCGACCTGACCGAGAAGGGCGAGAACGAGGCGCGGCGCGGCGGCGAACTGCTCCGCGAGCACAGCCTGATGCCGGACGTCGTGCACACGAGCGTCATGCGGCGCGCGATCCGCACCGCTGAGCTGGCGCTGAACGCCGCCGACCGCCACTGGATCGCGGTGCGGCGGTCGTGGCGGCTCAACGAGCGGCACTACGGCGCGCTGCAGGGCAAGAACAAGAAGCAGACCCTGGAGGAGTACGGCGAGGAGCAGTTCATGCTCTGGCGCCGCTCGTACGACACCCCGCCGCCGCCGATCGACGACAACGACGAGTTCTCCCAGGTCGGCGACCCGCGGTACGCGCTGCTGCCGACCGAGCTGATGCCCCGGACCGAGTGTCTGAAAGACGTCGTCGAGCGGATGCTGCCGTACTGGTACGACTCGATCGTGCCGGACATCCTGGCCGGCCGGACCGTGTTGCTGGCCGCCCACGGCAACTCGCTGCGGGCGCTGGTCAAGCACCTGGACCAGATCAGCGACGAGGCGATCGCCAAGCTGAACATCCCGACCGGCATCCCGCTGCGCTACGACCTGGACCCGCAGCTGCGCCCGCTCACGCTGGGTGGCACCTACCTCGACCCGGCCGCCGCCAAGGCCGCCGCCGCCGCGGTGGCCAACCAGGGCCGCTGACGGACCGCCGGCGCCGCAGAACGTTAGGAAGGGCCCCCTTTTATGCACCAGGCGTTAACAGGGGGCCCTTCCTTTCACCTCAGCTGGCGGGGGCCTCGCCGGTGATCAGGTAGACGACGTGCTCGCCGGCGTTCACCGCGTGGTCGGCGAACCGCTCGTAGAAGCGGCCGAGCAGCGTGGCGTCGATCGCCGTCTCCACCCCGTACGGCCAGTCGTCGCCGAGCAGCACCCCGAACAGGCTCTTGTGCAGGTCGTCCATCGTGTCGTCGTCGCGGTCCAGCTCGGCGGCGAGGTCGGCGTCGGGCTTGGCCAGGACCGATGCGATCTTGCCGCCCATCCCGTCGGCGATGTTCGCCATGTCGGTGAAGATCGGCCGCAGCTCGGCCGGCACGGCCGGCGAGGGGTGCCGCCGCAGCGCGGTCTTCGCGACGTGGTCGGCCAGGTCGCCCATCCGCTCGAGGTCGGCGGCGACGTGCAGCGCGGTGATCATCGCGCGCAGGTCGGAGGCGACCGGGGCCTGGCGGGCGAGCAGGTCGCAGACCCGCTCCTCGACGTCCCGGTAGAGGCCGTCGATCTCGGCGTCCCGTTCGATGACCGACTCGGCAGCCTGCCGGTCGGCGGTGAGCAGGGCGCGGGTGGCGTTCCGCATCGCGGCCCGGACCCCCTCCGCCATGTCCACCAGCAGTTGGCTGACGATCTGCAGATCGGCCCGGAACTCGTCGCGCATGGTCACGTCCTGTGGTCGGTGGTCGCCGGCCGAGGAGGCCGACGGGTGGGAGCAGGTGCGCAGCCCACGGTAGGCCGGGCGGGCGGACCGGAGATTAACCACGGTGAACGACGCCGGACGTGACAGTGAACATTCCCGGAAGCGAGAGTGGTTCGTCCCGTTCTGGGCGGTAGCCAGGTTAACAATGACCCTACGATCGCCGGGTGGACTGGGCGGTGACGGTCGCGGTGGCCGTGGGTGTGGTGGCCGGGCTGGCGGCCGGGGTGCTGCTGTCCCGGTGGCTTCCGGCACTGCGTGGCCGCACCACCGGAACGGGGAGCCGCCGGTCCGGCTTCCTCTGGAACGCAGGGAGGCGCGCGATCGCCGAGGATCCGCAGTCCGGGCTCGGTCGCCGGACGATCGACTCGCTCCGGGCGGGTGTCGTCGTGCTCGACCCCGACGACGTGCCTCTCGTGGTCAACCCGGCCGCACGGGCGATGGGGCTGCTCCGCACCGGCGCGACACCGGGCTCGATGATCGCCCACCCGCTGATCCGTACGCTCGCCGGGCAGGTCCGCCGCACCGGCGTGCGCCGCGAGATCGAGCTGGACCTGCCGCGGGGCCGCGACAACGCCGGTGAGAACCCGCTCGGGGTGCACCTGCGGGCCATGGGGCTGGGGGGCGGCTACATCGCGGTGGAGGCGGCCGACGTGACCGAGTCGCACCGGCTGGCCCGGGTGCGGCGTGACTTCGTGGCCAACGTCAGCCACGAGCTGAAGACCCCGATCGGCGCTCTGCAACTGCTCGCCGAGGCGCTGCTGGACGCCACCGAGCCGGCCGGCGAGGGGCAGCCGGACCTCTCCGAGGACCTGGTCGCCGCCCGCCGGTTCGCCGAGCGGATCCAGCACGAGTCGACCCGGCTGGGGCGGTTGGTGCAGGAGTTGCTGGAGCTGACCCGGCTCCAGGGGGCCGAGCCGCAGCCCGCCCCGGAGCCGGTGGCGGTGGACTGGGTGCTCGCCGAGGTCGTCGACCGTACGCGCACCAGCGCCAGCGCCCGCCGGATCGACGTGGTCGTCGACGTCGAGCGGGGGCTTACCGTGTACGGCAGTGACACCCAGCTCGCCACGGCGGTGGCGAACCTGGTCGAGAACGCCGTGAACTACTCGGGCGAGGACACCACGGTCCGGATCACCGCGCGAGCCGAGGGCGAGCACGTCACGATCGCCGTCACCGACCAGGGCATCGGCATCGCCCCGACCGACGTGGACCGGATCTTCGAGCGTTTCTACCGCGCCGACCAGGCACGGTCCCGGTCCACCGGCGGGACGGGCCTCGGCCTCGCCATCGTCAAGCACATCGCCAGCAACCATGGCGGAAGGGTCGAGGTGTCGAGCACTCTTGGTGGTGGGTCGACGTTCACCCTCCGGCTGCCCGCCCGTCCGCCGGACGACCTCCTGGCGACACTGCCCTCCGCTGGGATCGAAGCCGGTCCGGCCGGGCTCCGGCAGGTCTGACAGCAATGGAAAGGAAATCCCCGTTGAGCCGCGTTCTGGTGGTCGAGGACGAGGAGTCATTCTCCGACGCCCTGTCGTACATGCTCCGCAAGGAGGGCTTCGAGGTGTCCGTCGCCGCGACGGGGCCCTCCGCTCTCACCGAGTTCGACCGGACCGGCGCCGACATCGTGCTGCTCGACCTGATGCTGCCCGAGATGTCGGGCACGGAGGTGTGCCGCCAGCTCCGGCAGCGCTCGCACGTGCCGATCATCATGGTCACCGCCCGGGACAGCGAGATCGACAAGGTGGTCGGTCTGGAGATCGGGGCCGACGACTACGTCACCAAGCCCTACTCGCCGCGTGAGCTGGTCGCCCGGATCCGGGCGGTGCTGCGTCGGCAGAGCGCCGAGGTGGCCGAGTCAGGTGCGCCGACCCTGGCCGCCGGGCCGGTGCGGATGGACATCGAGCGCCACGTGGTGACGGTGGACGGCGCCGCAGTCCAACTGCCGCTCAAGGAGTTCGAGCTGCTGGAGCTGCTGCTGCGCAACGCCGGCCGGGTGCTCACCCGGGGCCAGCTCATCGACCGGGTCTGGGGGGCCGACTACGTCGGCGACACCAAGACCCTGGACGTGCACGTCAAGCGGTTGCGCTCGAAGATCGAGCCGGAGCCGTCCGCGCCGCGCTTCATCGTCACCGTCCGGGGCCTGGGCTACAAGTTCGAGCCGTGACCTGACGTACGCGAGAGGGGCCCGCGCCGATCGCGCGATCCCCTCTCGTCCCTGGTCGTGTCAGCGCACGATCTTGACGTTGAAGATGCCGGTGCCGAGGCGGCCGTAGAGGCGCAGCCAGATCGGCAGCAGCATCTCGGTGCCCCGGGCGGTCGAGATGTCGCCCAGGTCGATCACGTCGGTGTGCCCGAAGCTGGTGAGCAGTTCGGTCACCGTCTTCTTGGCGCCCTCGTCGTCGCCGGAGACGAACACGGTGTGGTCGCCGTCGGCGAGCTGGCGGGGGTGGACCATCAGGTCGGCGGTCAGGGTGTTGAGCGCCTTGACCACCTTGAGCCGCGGGAACGCGCGCTGGATCCGCTCGCCGAGAGAGTCGGTGTTGAGCACCGACAGGGTGGGCGGGAAGCCCGCGGAGAAGTCGAGCGGGTTGGCGATGTCCAGCAGGACCTTGCCGGCCAGGTTGTCCTCGCCAGCCGCGGTCAGGGCGGGCAGTGAGCCGTCGCCGGTGGTGGCGTTGACCACCAGGTCGGCGTCCGCGGTGGCGTCGGCGTACCTGGCCAGGCCGACCTCCGGGTGCTGGGCCGCCCATGCGGCGTGGTCGCCGCCCCGGTCGCGGGTCGCCGCCACGTCGCGGGTGCCGATGGTGACCTGGTGGCCGAGTTCGGCCGCGCGGGCGGCGATCGCCCGACCCACCATGCCGGTGCCGAGTACCGCGATGCGCATGTCTCTTCCGTTCGTCCGGTGTTCGCGCGAGCCGCCGCGCGCTGATGCAGCGAGACTAACAGACAGGTCTGTCTACTGGACAGACCCGTCTGTAGGATGGGGCTCATGTCCGCGCCCGCGCACCGCGTCCCCGCCGGCTCCGCCCGGGAGCGCATCCTCGACACCGCCTTCCGGCTCTTCTACGCGTACGGGCCACGCGGGGTCGGGGTCGACACGGTGATCGCGGAGTCCGGCGTCGCCAAGGCCACCCTCTACAAGCACTTTCCCCGCAAGGACGACCTGGTGCTGGCGTACCTCGACAAGGTCGACCAGGCGTGGTTCGGCGCGCTGCGCGCGGCTGCCCGGGACGCCGGCGACGACCCGCGCGACCAGCTCGTCGGGATGTTCGACGCGCTGGTCGGCGCCTGCCGGCGGGAGGGCTACCACGGGTGCGCGTTCATCAACACCGCCGCCGAGTCCCCGGCTGGCAGCGAGGTGCACGCCCGGACGGTCGAGCACAAGACGGTGGTCCGCGCGTGGGTGACCGACCTGGCCCGCCGGGCCGGGGCTCCCGAGCCGGAGCTGCTCGCCCGTCAGCTCACCCTGCTGCTCGACGGTGGCCTGGCCGGCGGCGTGCTGGACGGCGATCCGGCGATCGCGGAGGCCGCCCGGCGCAGTGCCCGCGCCCTGGTCGACGCCGCCCTGGCCTGACCGGCCCCTCCCTGCCGTGGTTCGAGCGGTCGCCCGCCGCCCGGTGTGGTCGATCAGTGCGGCCGGGCTGGCCACTGAAAGTAGTCAGCCCCCTCTCGCGACTGGTTTGACGCTCCGTGACGTGCCCTGCGGCGACACACGAATCGCCTCCGGCCCTTTGCTCTGCTTGCCTATACGCACCATCGAGCTGAACAGGTATTTCGTTCAGGAGCAAGGTCCGCATCGGCGACGCGGGTCCTCACGAAGAGTGCCTGGCGCGTATAGGTATGCAGAGCAAAGTGGCCGGCGGGGCCTTGGCGCGCTCGCGACGGCGTCACTCCTCGTGACGGTTGGTCAGAGAGATCCGGCGACCACGATCCAGCCGCTCCGCTCGTTGCAGGTCAGGCGGGATCGGCGGGGTGCGGGGCGACCTGGCCCTGCCGCAGTCGCGCACCGCACAGCTCGGCCAGCTTCGCGTACGCGGGTGCGCCGATCAGCGCGGTCAGCTCGGGCCCGTAGGAGACGTACATCGGGTCGGCGCCGACGTGCGCGTCGGTCGACGAGGTGCACCACCAGTGCAGGTCGTGCCCACCGGCGCCCCAGCCCCGGCGGTCGAACTCACCCAGCGTGGACACCAGCACCTTCGTGTTGTCCGGCCGCTTGACCCACTCCTGGTCCCGGCGGACGGGCAACTGCCAGCAGACGTCCGGCTTGTACTCCAGCGGGTGCACCCCGTCGCGCAGCGCCTGCGCGTGCAGGGCGCAGCCGCCTCCGGCCGGGAAGTCGGCGTCGTTGAGGAAGACGCACGGGCCGTCGTCGGCCTGCGTGGCCGTACGCCGGGCCGACGCCTTGCCGTCGAGCGTGTCCTCCTCGGTCCAGTTCTTGAAGCCCCGGCGGTGGTGCTGCCAGGTGGCCGGGGTCAGGCGCCGCACCGCGGAGCGGACCCGCTTCTCGTCGTCGGCGTCGGTGAAGAACGCGCCGTGCGAACAGCAGCCGTCCTGGGCGCGCCCCTCGACGATGCCGTGGCAGCCCCGGGCGAAGATGCACGTCCAGCGGGACAGCAACCAGGTGAGGTCGGCCCGGACCACGTGCGTCTCGTCGGCCGGATCCGCGAACTCGATCCACTCCCGGGGAAAGTCCAGCGCAACCTCGCGACTGCGCGGGTCCGCCGGGTCGTCCACGAGCACACGAAGTTCGATCTGCCCTGTCACCCGGCCAGCGTACGCGCGGAGTCCCTCGCGGGCTGACGAGCCGACGAAACGTGTTGGCCCTAGTGTCTTCTGCATGCGACTGGGAGTCCTCGACGTCGGGTCCAACACGGTGCACCTGCTGGTGGTCGACGCCCACCGGGGCGCGCACCCCTGGCCGGCGCACTCGGAGAAGGTGGTGCTGCGCCTCGCCGAGCAGATCGGCCCGGACGGCGCGCTCACCGAGGCGGGCGCCGACGGCCTGGTCAAGGCGGTCAGCATGGCCAGGGCGGCGGCCACCGGCCTGGAGGCGGACGATCTGATCGCGTTCGCCACGTCCGCCGTGCGCGACGCCACCAACGCGGGCGAGGTGCTCGCGCGGGTGCGGGAGGAATCCGGCGTACGCCTGGAGGTCCTCTCCGGTTCGGACGAGGCGCGGATGACCTTCCTCGCGGTGCGGCGGTGGTTCGGCTGGTCCGCGGGGCGGTTGCTGGTGCTCGACATCGGCGGCGGCTCGTTGGAGCTGGCTGCCGGGATCGACGAGAACCCGGACGTCGCGGCGTCGCTGCCGCTCGGCGCCGGCCGCCTGACCCGGGACCGGCTCCGGGTCACTCCGGACACCACGAGGCCGCCGTCGGCCCGGGCGGTGGAGGAGTTGCGCGAGTACGTGGACGACCTGCTCGACCCGGTCGTCACGAAGCTGACCGAGGTGGGCTGGGAGCGGCCGGTCGCCACCTCCAAGACGTTCCGCACGCTGGCCCGGCTGGCCGGCGCGGCACCGTCGAGCGCCGGGCTCTGGGCCCGACGGCAGCTGACCCGCGCCGGGCTGCGGCAGGTGCTCGGCTTCATCCGGCACATCCCTCCGGCGCAGCTGGTCGAGTTGGAGGGCGTCAGCGTGGGCCGCGCCCACCAGGTGCTCGCCGGCGCGGTCGTCGCCGAGGCGGTGATGCGCCGCCTCGACATCGACGCCGTCGACATCTGCCCCTGGGCGCTGCGCGAGGGCGTGATCCTGAGCCGGCTGGACCAGCTCGCCCCGGTGTGACCTGGCGCGCGGTGTGGGTGCTTTGCGGGTACTCGTCCTGATGCCTCCGCGCGGCGCCCGCTACCCTCGACGGTGTGACTTCCCGCGTCCCGGTGCTCCTGTCCACGTCCTCGGTCTTTCCCGAACGGACCGCGGCGGCGTTCCAGATGGCCGCGGCGCTCGGCTACGACGGCGTCGAGGTGATGGTCTGGACCGACGCCGTCAGCCAGGACATCGGGGCGCTCCGTGGCCTCGCCGAGCACTACGGCGTGCCGGTGCTCTCCGTCCACGCCCCCTGCCTGCTGGTCACCCAGCGGGTCTGGAGCCCCGACCCGTGGGAACGGCTGCGCCGCTCGGCCGAGATGGCCGAGACGCTGGGCGCGCCCACCGTCGTGGTGCACCCGCCCTTCACCTGGCAGCGGGACTACGCGCGCACCTTCTCCGAAGGGCTGGCAGAGGTCGAGGAGCGCTTCGACGGGCTGCGCTTCCCGGTGGAGAACATGTACCCGGTACGGATGGCCGGCCGGCAGTTCGTGCCGTACGTCCCCGGCTGGGATCCGACCGCGACCGGGTACGCCTCGTACACGCTGGATCTCTCGCACTGTGCGGCGTCCCACAGCGACTCGCTCGTCATGGCCGACCGCATGGGCACCGGCCTCGCGCACGTGCACCTCGGCGACGGCACCGGGGAGGGGCGCGACGAGCACCTGGTGCCGGGGCGGGGCAACCAGCCCTGCGCCGAGGTGCTCCGCTCACTGGCCTGGCGCGGCTTCACCGGCTCGGTCGCCGTGGAGGTCTCCACCCGGGGCGCCAAGAGCCGGTCGGTCCGTGAGGCGGACCTGCGGGAGGCCTTGGAGTTCGCCCGCCAGCACCTCGGCACCCCGTCCCCGGTCGACGCCTGACCGGCGCCGGATCCGCCGCACCCGGTCGACGCCGTCGACGCCGACCGGGTCGGACGGGCGTCAGCTGACCGGGCTGAGGGACTCCGCCGGAGCGGCCTGCGCGGCGACGACCTGCTCGCCGACGGCCGCACGCTTGCGGGCGCGGTGGGCGGCCACGTGCGAGCGGGTGGCGCAGCGCTCCGAGCAGAACCGGCGGCAGCAGTTCGACGAGGTGTCCAGGTAGACGTTGCCGCAGCGCTCGTCGGCGCAGACGCCGAACCGGGCGCTGCCGTACTCGCAGAGCCAGACCGACAGGCCCCAGACCGCGCCTGCCAGGTACTCCGCGCTCACCGACGCGCCCCGGCTGGTCACGTGCATGTGCCAGTCGCTGGAGTCGTGCCCGGAGATGCGCGGCTGCACCGGGAACGCCTCCAGCAGCGCGTTGAGCTCGGTCACCGCCTGGCCGTCCCGCCCGGACGTGCCGTACTCGAAGACGTCGCGCAGGCGCTTCTGCGCCCGCCGGAAGATCGCCAGGTCCCGCTCGGACACCTCGTCCCGCATCCACTCGCTGGCGTCGGGGAAGAGGGCCCGCAGGTCGTCGAGGTCGTCCAGGCGGGCATTGACGAGGTCAACGCCGGTCCGGGCGTACGCGTCGAAGTTCACGCCCCCAACGGTAGACGACTCACGGCGTACGCGGCGCGTCGATGTAGTGCGGCAGGAACCGCGCGTAGCCGTCGGTGATCAGGCTCTCGCTCTCCCGCACCCCGGCGCCCGCCGACTCACCGTCGACGATCCAGCTGCCCAGCACCATGCGGCTGCCGGCGAACTCGGGCAGCGCCCGGAACTCCTGGTAGCACCAGCCCTCGTCGCCGTAGATCCCCGGGTTGGTGATCTCCGTCCCGCCGGTGACGATCCGCACCGACCCGCCCTCCCGGCCCAGCAGCGGCTTGGCCACGTACTCGGACATGCCCCGGGGCGAGTCCAGGTACGCCGGCAGCAGCAACTCGTGCCCCGGATACAGCTCCCACAGCACCGCGAGCAGCGCCTTGTTGGACAGCAGCAGTTTCCACGCCGGCTCGATCCAGGTGGTCGGGGTGCCCGGGTCCAGCGCCCGCCGCCCGTACGGCTCGGCGACCATCCACTCCCAGGGGTAGAGCTTGAAGCAGGTGGTGACCGGCGCGTCCGCCGCGTCGACGAACCGCCGGCCGTCCCAGCCGATCTCCTGGATCGGCAGCAGCTCCACGTCCAGCCCGGCCTGGCGGGCGGTCTCGGCCAGGTAGCCGGCGGTCATGTGGTCCTCGCCCGACTCCTCCTCGCTCGACCAGACCACGTGCACCCGCCGGTCGTGCAGGCCCGCCCCGATCTTGGCCCAGGCGCCCACGAGGCGCTCGTGGATGCTGTTCCACTGGTCCGACTCGGGGCGGGTGTCCTCCAGCCAGTACCACTGCACGATGCTCGCCTCGACCAGCGCGGTCGGGGTGTCGGCGTTGTACTCCAGCATCTTCGGCGGCCAGGTGCCGTCGTACCAGAGGTCGAAGCGGCCGTAGAGGGTCGGCGGTGCCTCGCGCAGCGACCGGGCGACCGCCTCGGCGGCCCAGGCCGGGATGCCGAACTCGGCGTAGCGGTCACGGGCCACCACGTGCTCGGCGGCGGCCACCGACATCCGGTGCAGCTCCTCGGTGGCCTCCTCGAGCCGGAGCACCTCGTCCAGGTCGAACGCGTACGCCGCGGTCTCGTCCCAGTACGACATGATCCCGCCGTCGGGCAACTCGGTGTCCACGTACACCAGGCCCTGCGAGCGGATCGTGGCGTCCCAGTCCGGGCGGGGGGTGGTCGTCTCCCGGCGCACCTCAGCCGCCGCAGGCGGCGAGGTGGGTGCCGAAGCCGCCGCGATCCGGCAGCGCCGCCTCGGCGGACCGGTCGTCGGCCCCGGCGGGGACGGCGGCCGGGACGGGCTCGCGCAGCGCGAGGGCGACGGTGCCGCCACCCCCCACCGGCCCGAGCGCGCAGTCGTCATCGTCGTCGTCGGAGGTCATGTTGCAGCCGGAGAGGGCCAGCGCCAGCGCGGTGAGGGCGCCGAGCTGAACGGAGGCCGACCGGAGCCGGCGATGGGGGTGTGCGGTCACGACTCGGTTGTAACCGATGAACGCCATTCCCGCGTCCCCCACCCGTGCAAGGAAGGGCCCCTTCATATCGTCTGGAGTGGTGAAAGGGTCCCCTGCTAACACCTGGGACGAGGCGTCGCCCGGACCCGGCCGCCGCCCGGCGGAGCGCTCGGGGAGGGCGTTACGCTCAGTTCATGCTCCGTTCCGTCATCCTCGCCGCCTCCCGGTCATCCCAGGTCGAGCGGCTCGTCGCGACGGCCCCGTTCACCCGGGACGTCGTCCGCCGGTTCGTCGCCGGCGCCAAGACCGACGACGCGTTGCGCGCGACCCGCGAACTCGTCGACGACGGTCTCGCGGTCACCCTCGACAACCTCGGCGAGGACACCGTCACCCCCGACCAGGCCAACGCCATCCGGGACGAGTACCTGAGGCTGCTGACCGTGCTCTCCGGCGCCGGGCTGACCCCGGCCGGCGAGGTGAGCGTGAAGCTGTCCGCACTCGGGCAGGCGTTCGACGAGCAGCTCGCGTACGACAACGCGCGGGCGATCTGCGCGGCGGCCGACGAGGCGGGCACCACGGTCACCCTGGACATGGAGGACCACACCACCACCGACTCGACCCTCGACATCCTGGCCAAGCTGCGCAAGGACTTCCCGTCGACCGGTGCCGTGCTCCAGGCGTACCTGCGGCGCACCGAGTCGGACTGCCGCGAGCTGGCGACGGCCGGGTCCCGGGTGCGGCTGTGCAAGGGCGCGTACAAGGAGCCCGAGTCCGTGGCGTACCAGTCCGCCCGCGAGGTGGACAAGTCGTACGTCCGCTGCCTGAACATCCTGATGTCCGGCGAGGGTTACCCGATGCTGGCCACCCACGACCCGCGCCTGATCGCCATCGGCGAGGACCGGGCCCGCTGGTTCGACCGCGGGCCGGACAGCTTCGAGTTCCAGATGCTGTACGGCATCCGGCCCGAGGAGCAGGCCCGCCTGGTCGGCGAGGGCTACACCGTGCGCACCTACGTCCCGTACGGCGACGAGTGGTACGGCTACCTCATGCGCCGCCTCGCCGAGCGCCCCGCCAACCTGACCTTCTTCGGCCGGGCCCTGATCTCCAAGAAGTAACCACCACCTCGGACGGCCGGACGGGCCGGCGGTGACTCTGCCTGTCGCCGCCGGCCCGTCCGTCGTCTCCGTAACCTTGACGGATCTGGCTAATGGAATTAGCTTTAGAGCTATGACGATTAGCTTTGTGGGGCGGGACGCCGGACGGATCGCGTACGAGGTGCACGGGCAGGGCCCGCTGGTGGTCCTGTCGCACGGCATGGGGGAGAACCGGGGCTCGTTCCGGCACCTCGTTCCCCTGCTGGTGGAGGCCGGCTACCGGGTCGCCTCGGTGGACGTCCGGGGGCACGGCGAGTCGAGCGCCGGTTGGCCGTCGTACGCCCCGGCGGAGGTCGGTGCGGACCTGCTCGCCGTGGTCCGCGACCTCGGCGGCGGGCCGGCCACCCTGGTCGGCAGCTCGTCCAGCGCCGCGGCCGTGGTCTTCGCCGCTGCCGCCGCGCCCGACCTGATTGCCGGGATCGTGCAGGTCGGCGCGTTCGTCGGGCAGGCGAAGCCGAACCCGGCGATCCGTCTCGCCCAGTTCGCGGTGCTGCGCAGCCCCCGGCTGTTCGGGATGTTCCACCGCTCGCTGTTCCCGGGCCCCCGGCCGGCCGACGACGTCGCGTACCGGAAGGCGATGGTCGCCAACCTGCGCGAACCCGGCCGGATGGCCGCGACCCGGGGCGTCATCGCGCCGGTCGAACCACACTGGACCGCGCGGGCCCGCGAGGTGCGGCAGCCGGTGCTGGTGCTGATGGGCGCGAAGGACCCGGACTTCCCCGACCCCGGTGCCGAGGCCCGCGCCGCGCGGCGCCTCTTCGCCACCGCCGAGGCCCGCATGATCGGCGACTCCGGTCACTACCCGCACGCCGACCAGCCGGCCGCCACCGCCGCCGTGCTCGGGGAGTTCCTGGCGGTGACCGCCGGTGCCTAGGGCCGGCCTCACCCCGCAGATCGTGGTCCGTGCGGCGGCCGACCTCGCCGACGAGGTCGGCCTCGACCGGCTCACCCTCGCCGCCGTGGCCGCCCGGCTCGGCGTCGCGCTGCCCAGCCTCTACAAGCACGTGCGCGGCGCGGACGCCCTCCACCAGCAGCTTTCCGCGCTGGCCACCGCCGAGATCGCCGACGAGATGACGACGGCCGCCGCCGGCCGGGCCGGCGTCGACGCCCTCCGGTCCGTCGCCGCCGCCTACCGCGCGTACGCCCGCCGGCACCCCGGCCGCTACCCGGCGACCCAACGTGCGCCGGACCCGGCCGACGCCGCGCACCGGGCCGCAGGGGAGCGGGCGGTCACCGTCATCTACGCCATCCTGCGGGGGTACGGGGTGACCGGCGAGCCGGCCGTCGACGCGGTACGTGCCTTCCGCGCAGCCGTGCACGGCTTCGTGATGCTGGAGGCGGCGGGCGGGTTCGGCCTGCCCCGGGACGTGGACCGCTCCTTCGACCGCATGGTCGACGGAGTGGACGCCGCCTACCGCTCCTGGCCCCGCGAAGACTGACCGCCCCGCCCCCTCCCCTCCCCTCCCCGCCCCGTCCCCCTCCCCACTCCCGCGATCTTGCACTTTCGGCCGCCGATCTGCGTCCTTCGCCCCTTTTGCCGAGGCACAAAGTGCAAGACGCTTCTATGTGTGTGGTGATCGGTTCGGCTGGTTGCCGTTAGGGTTCGGCGTTGGTGATCACTTGGGTGACTCTGCTAGCGA